>CAYPPV010000050.1:0-9730 GCA_964412705.1 uncultured Pelolinea sp.
TCTTTTCCATATTAAAATTGATTATATTATTAGTCTCAGTTTTATTTAGCTAATTTCGAATAATTTAATCTGGAGGTTTATTCATGGAGATAAAAAGTAAAACAACAGTTGTTACAGGCGCGAGCAGCGGGATTGGACGTGCTGTCAGCAAGAAATTAGCTGCGCTTGGGGCAAATGTCGTCCTGGTTGCCCGCAGTGAGGATAAGTTGAAGCAAGTGAAAAGGGAGATTGAGCAGGAAGGGGGAAAAACGGTTGTATTCCCGACGGATGTGACAAAAAATGATCTGGTAGAGAAGTTGATGCGCGATACGGCCGATAAATATGGAAAGATCGATATCCTCGTAAATTGCGCATTTTGGGGACCGCCAGGAAGCCTAGAAGAAACAACAGAGGAATTCTGGGATAAAACAATAGATACAACCCTCAAGGCTCCCTTTCTCTGCGTTCGCGCCGCTGTGCCCTATATGAGAAAGGCGGGCGGCGGCAGGATTGTAAATATTTCTTCAAAAGCGGGGAAAATCGGTGAAGACAATCGCACAGCTTACTGTGCGGCAAAATGGGGGCTGGAAGGATTGAGCGCTGCCCTTAGAGAAGAGCTAACCCGGGATAATATCCATGTCCATACGGTCTCCCCCGCGGCTACAGATACACCGTTCTGGCCTTCTTCCGGAGCTAAATTAACCCCTGAGATATTGGCGCGCTTCATACCCCCGGAGATTATTGCGGATGCTGTTGCCTGGGTAATTCAGCTTCCTGATCAGGTGCATGTGCCGGATGTTCCCGTATACAATTTCAGGGATCCATTTGAAGGCAAGAGTTCACCATTTGCAGATTGAAATTTAATTTCAAGGAACAAAATGATAAGAAAAGGGGCGGATGTACCTCTTTTTCAATTTGTTTTGGATAAATGAAGGATACAGCTTGGCGGATTGCTAAATTCAACAAGTCTCGAACTCTCGACTCCTAATTTCCTCAAGGTTTCGTGGTAATGAGGAATATTCGGATAGATGTGTTCAAAGAGATACACCTCACGTCCATTACTGAAAGCATCATTCAGGATGAGGGACAATTTATCTATATGGGGATAGAAAAGCTCCCCGCTGAACGCATCCGGATGTTCATACGGTAAACCGATCCATTGAAATTTTCCGCAGCCGAAATTAAAAAAGTACCACCAGGAAGGTTTCAGATAGGCATTCACTAACAAGAGATCATTCCTGTTTAGATGATTACAAATAAAACGGTTCGCGTAATGATATGGCTCTATATAGCCGAAATACCGGGAGTCTTTTTTTGCGGCACAACTTGACAGAGGCAATAGAAAAGTACAGATTGCAATCATTAATTTTGACATGGTGTTATTGACCGCCCGTTTTTTCAAAATGAGAAACACACAAAATACAGGAATTGAGATGGCCATAATCAAGCATGCAGTTAAGAGAATGTAGTCCGGATTTATTAATCTGAACCATGCGATATCGATCTCTACATGATCAAAAAAAAGCCACCAGTGCCGCCAGAGCGGCATCATGGATAATTTCCACTGCGTACCAGAAGATAATTCGTTTCCCAGTGTCTCCACTGCCCAGCGTGCATAAACTGGATCGGATACCAAGATCCGTCCAATCTGAATTAAAAAACTGAAGAGGATCAATCCGGCAAGAAATAAACGGACACCTTTCTTTTGGGAATTCAGCGTTTGATCCAATAGAGGAAGACAAAGAATCATCAGCGCAGGTAGGGCTGGAAGCAGTGAACGGACAGACCAGGTGATGGTCCACCAGTATTTATCATAGGCAAGCGCCTGAATGGCTGCGAGACCTGCAATCAAACCAGAAGCGATGAGTAAATCGGCGGAATTTTTTCTGGCAGATGATTTGCAGAAAACCAATAGCAAGATGGGAGAATATACAAACAATCCTTTTCCAGGGCTCAGCAGCATACCGGCAACCGCTCTCCAAAAATAGTCATGCGGCAGATTGGGGACGGTGCGAACAAGGTAATTGAGGAAATTAACCGAAAGCCTTCTCAAACCTGCCGAAGGCAAAAGGAAATCCAATAGTACAAACCCGCCAAACGAAATGACCATAACTATTACAACCGAAACCAGCAGAAGAAGCGGGCTTTTTTCGGTTTTCTCCTCCAATGCGCGCAGAGCGCCCAAAAGAAACACGGGGATTGAGAGGAAAAGTGTGACCTTAACAACCCCGGAGAGTATTAGCGGGACAAGCATGCAGGACAAAAACAAAAGTTGTTTTTTCCACCCCGATCTTTGATCATAAATTCGTTCCAGGAAAAGGAGGGCGGCAGCAACCAGAAGCGCAGCTAACGGTTCCCGAAAGTATGTGCGTCCAAAGGGGAAAGCGATGGTACACACGGCGTAACTTAAACCCGCCAGAAAACTGGTTTTCCGGCTGTAACCCCTTCTTGCTGAAATCTCTGAAATAATAGAAGCGGTAAGCGCTGTATATATGGAAGGAAGGAGATGGAGAAGTTGCGCCGTACCCAAATTGAGTGCTTTGGCGAGCAAATAGAAAGGGACGCCTATAATGGAATGAAGGGGTTCAACACCGCTGGAATTTCCCTGGATCCGGTCATTGCCGAAAAGGGGAAGGGCGGTGTAAGCGCCCCTTTCGGCCAGGCTGGCGGTCAGCGCCGCGTACAGCTGTTCATCGTCGGTGGAACTTACGCCGGTAAAGGTTAATAAGAAAATGCATAATACTGTAGTAAAAACCAAAACGCCATCGCGAAAAAAATCATTCTCTTTCATGGCTGATGATAAGCTGATTATACGAGTTGTTATTGTCCGGGAAGGAAGCAAAGAATTTGACTTTCAAAAGGTGAAAATTAGTAAGTGTGAGAATTGTCAAAAACTGATTACATTATTCCGGGAAGAAAATCAACTTGCTGGTCTTTGGAAAATCTAATCGTAATATTAATACGAACCGAAATTTGATTTCATCCTGATTGGTTTATCTGCCAAAGCCTTAGGGCCAATTTTCTCCGATGACTTTTTCGAATTTTTTCAGGAAGCCAAGAAAAGCCATTTCACCGGTTACACTGGAAACCTCGCTTTTCGCCTTGATTAATATTTCTGTAAGGTCATCAGAGGGGTCAATACCGGTAGCCAATTCAACCAGACTGGAGGCGTGAGCCGCGTATTTGAGGGCGTTTATCGGCTCGATACGGTCAATATCATAAAAGAACCAGGCATCGGATGAGAACATACGCAGCCGCTCAAACTGCGCTGAGAGAAGCGTTTCAATTTGGCTGATTTCCATTTCATCGAGATCATCAAACGCGTTTTCCCGGATGATCTCTTCAGCTTTTTTCTGATTCAAAAGAGCGTCCACATATTCATCCCGTAGCTTCCAGACATCCGGAATCAAGTCATCCAAACTGGATTCATAAATCGTATCAATTGATTCGCTGAGAAAATTCATGAACTCGCGCAGAGGTTTTTTCCAGGTGGCAGATGGGGCATCGCCGCAGACATCCATCCATCTTTGGATGCCGTGCATGCAGCTCCAGGATGTGTTTTCCTTTACTTTTATGAAATCCTGAGGTGGGTTTTCTTTTATCCATAAAGCTGGGAAAGTGTTTTCAATCTCTGCGGATTCCACAGCGCCATCGAGCAGATAGCTTAAAAACGCATCTCTAAATTTATGGTGGTGGCCGAAGAGTTCGCCATCCATGGCTGCCAGGGATAAACATATATTCTTTCCGCAGGTATCCTGCAAATGAGGGAGGAGCCATTTTTCAACAAACTTATCCGCGTTTTCCGTCGCGCTTGGATTGAAGCTCATTTCCTTGGAAAGGAAATTGTTGAAAAAAAGCGCGCTGATTTCTTTATTACCCTCAAGCTTTATTTTATAAGTCCTGGTTGTATCAAGATTATCCGCATCCGCCTGCCATGGCGCCAGGATGACAAATTCAATCCCATGCTCCGCGAATACCTGGAGGGTTGGCAGATTTACCGCGGTTTCCGGCAGCCACATACCGAGCGGTTTCCGGCCAAAGCGAACTTCATAATCGCGGATGCCCCAGCGAACCATAGTTTTCTTGTCTCTCTCATTTGCCAAGGGCAGAATGATGTGAAAATAGGGGTGGGCCATGGCGTTGCTCAGGCCAGTCCGCTGATAAACAATGTGCTCCTGTTGGATTATTTCTTTGGCAGTTTCAGGGTGGTTCTCGTCCATCCATGCAAACAAATTCGGTCCAAAATTAAAGCTGATTTTTTCAAAATTTCCCTTTTTCGCATTGGGCTCGTAGCATTCATGGAAAATTTTTTCAGTCCAGTTTCCATAAGGATCAGCCCCGTATTCTTCGGGAATTTCTTCGGTGAACGGATCAATTCTTGGGGGCTGATAAAAATGTCCGTGTATGGAAAAAAAGCGAGAAGGCATAAATAATATATCCTCTAATCAATGGTAATTTCAGCAACCTTGCCATTTTACCGTAAATCCTTAAAATTAAATGGAGAATGGTCTGCGGCAGCAAACCATTCTCCGGGAGTAGGAGGGTGATATATGCTTAGTCTTTTAGGGTGATTTTAATTTTCTTCTTTTTTTCTCTGGATCGGCTGTCTTTCTTAGTGAACATTTTGATTATCAGCGGTATCAACAGCAGGATAATCAAAATTGCGAGGATGATGCCGAAAACCAGCCAGGATGCCGGTTGAGAAACCTCTGGCACTAATCCGCCGGGGTTATAGCGAGTTTCAGATTCACCACCGAGTCCCTGGTAGCGGTCTATAAGCGTCACAGTCAACGCCCGGGCAACGCCGTCGCGCAGATTCATGGGTGTGGCATAGCTGATCACAACCTCGCTCTGCAGTGCGCGGCGCATCACATCATATATGGAAGTAAGTTCAGCGCGGTCTGCGGCGTAGCTGTACCTTCCACCTGCCGCATCCGCAATAAACCGCAGGGTGTTCTCATCAATACCGCTGTATTCATCCGCTTCCTCTTCTCCTTCCGGTATCTCCCCGAAACCCACGGTGGATATGGAGAGCCCACCGAATCCGATGCTTCCAAGCACGTCATCAGGCGTAGCGCTGCTCTGGTTGTCCATACCGTCCGTCAGCAGGATAATTGCTTTGCGGCCTTCCACGGGATTGAGCATATCCACAGCCACTGCCAGGGCATCGTATATTGCTGTATCTCGCTGGGCCGTAATGCTGTCAACGGCGGCACTCAGCGCTTCCTGATCTGTCGTGATTTCCTGGACAACGCGCACCTCTGTATTAAAGGCAATAATGCCCGCTTGGTCTCCCGAGCGCATCTGCTCCAGAAATACCTTGGCAGCTTCTTTGGCGCTTTCGAGTTTGTTTGAGTATTCCATACTGCCTGAATTGTCCACCAGAAGGATTGTTGTAAACGGACCAACCTCGCCTGCCCCCCGGATGCTTTGATTGTCAACGGGTTGTCCGTTTTCCAGGAGCTGGAGTTTGTTTGTGTTGATTACCACAGGTTCCCCCTGGGCGTCCAGCACAGAGATGTAGACATCCACTAGGGGAAAAGCGGTTGTATCAATCTGGGTAATCTGCAGGGTATATTCTCCCTGGGATTCCACGCGCGGCGCGGGCTGGCAGGATGCCAGCAGCACAAGAATGGATGAAAGGGTGATTAGAAATGATCGCATTGTTTTTTTCATATTTACCTCTTTTCGTGATAGACCATTTCTGATTTGCCCATACGGATGCGCGCGTTCGGTCTCAACCGTGTGATTTCAATTTTTTTGCCATCCACATATGTGCCGCTGAGACTGATATCCTTTAGCGTGAAATAATTCCCTTCACCTTTGAGTATGGCGTGCTGGGGCGCGATATCCGGGTCCGCGATAACGATATCTGATTTCAAAGGGCTGCTGCCGATAGCAGCGGAGGGGGCGGACTGCGGAAGAAACTTATCCAGGATGAATTCCATCCCTTTCATCTTCCCCTTGGTTATTTCAATCCATACCCGGGAGAGCATGAAGACAATCAGGGCGATAAAAATACCGGTGGAGAGACCGAGAAGCATTAACCCTGCTCCCTTCCCCATGAGTGCGTCGGCAAACATCAGGCGCGCAGATTCCAGAAGGATGCCGCCCAGCGCGCCGCCGATCAGGCCGCCCAATCCGCCTTTCCAGAGCTGGGCACCGCCGGTAATACCAGTCGCCAGCCCTGTTAGCAACCCAAAAATGGCCCAGCCAATCGGGCGGTTCCAGGTCTGCCCGCCAATAAACAGAAATACACCTTCGGCTATTGGCAGAGCAATAGCTCCTCCCACTGCGCCCAATAGGGCGCTGAGCAGGGATTTTCGAAATCCGAACAAGAAATTTTGGGCGGCAAAACCCTCGCCGAATCCGATAAACCAGCCGATCACACCGCCGAGCAGTGCTCCGACGATCACTTCACTCAGAAATAAATTATCGGTAAAAGAAAGCCCCAATATATTGCTGATTTGCCATCCGATTAGACCCCCGATGGCTCCCAGCAATCCATAAGAATAAAAACGCATTAAACGGCTCATTAAGATTGAACCTCCTCGATTTTGTTGGATTTTTCAAAGGCAGGCTGCAGATTACGCCAGAAGACGATGCTTCTCTGGCTTCTATTGGTCAGCTCATGGAAGCCAAAATAAGCATGCTGGTCAAGCGTTCCATTCTCCTGGCGGATAAAGAATCCGCCTATTGATTTATGCGGTTCAATTACCAATGCAACCTGCCACGGTTCCGGAAAAAAATTTTGGTGCAGCCAGGTATCCCAATGTGAAAAGAAGACGCCCATTCGAGGGTGCGTATGATACCAGCCGAGAAATACTTTCTCGGGGAAATGCTCATCCAAGTGATTCAGCAGTGCAACCTGTGTGTCACCCGTAAAGGTCAGGTGAGCCGCTCCCTGTTCCGTGTAGACAGCTGGAAGAACAGTGTCAATAACGATGAAAGGAGTGCCGTCAAGGGAATCACGGCAGTACCGTCCAGCCATCCAGCCGCCAACCTCGTTATCGAGGTCGCTCCCTGCATGCGCGCACATGCGCACATAGGCGTTCTGGGTTAGGAACACATGGAGAGGGGGATTATGAATGCTCTCATTGCTTCCAATTGGTACCCACTGCACAGCCCTGTGGAAGGGAATGCGGGTTTCGTATGGCTGTTTTTTCATCATTTTAGACAATTTCACATGCGGAATGATATCCAAGGCGGCTGCTCCGTTCAAAAAATTGCTGTACTAGCCAGCAGTGATGTCAGCCGTAATCATCAAGCGGTCGTCATCAGGGACCCCTGCGGATTCAAGTGTCTCATTATCCTGCAGTTCGCGGCCGAGTGCCTTGCTGTCCAGCCGGTAGCTTACAGGCCGCCCGTCAGGACCAACAGTCGGCAGTTCAAGCGTGGTGGCCAGCTCGGGAACCAGATCCTTGATCTCGACATCGTCAGGCACTTCCGCGTTGCGGGTACCTCCTGAGGGCAGTACGAGTGTTACATTTTTATCAGCCATTTTTTCTCCTTTCTTTTATTTGAGTTTTATTTTGGGTTTAATTTTGGCCCGCACCTTGGGTTTGCTGATTTTGACCCTTTCCGGGCGCAGGAGTTGACGGTTGTCAACCGGGAAGAAGTTCGGGTTTTTCTTCCGGTACTCCCTGCACCAGCGTGCGGCTTCCATATCCCATGGAAACGGTGCTTTGGTTGGATCATCATGAAAATTTTTATACTGCACCATTTCTCCAATCATGATCACTAGCCGGTCCAATGAGCGGCTGGCGGACCACCAGGCAGCATCAATACAAACACTGCCATTGACGTGGTTGATATTCGGATGCCAGACAGGCGTCAGCCATTTCATCCCCGGCCAGCGCTGCGGATACTGGCTGTGCAGGTAAATTTCCACTTGGTGGCGGTTTCCGATCTTCGGATTCCCTCTCCTGTCGATACCGACTATTCCCTTACATTTGTAAGTGATGATATATCTTTCAGGCGGAATCCCTTTGTGATCGGACTTGGCTTTCACCTCGATTAGATCACTGCGAGCATCCACTTCCTGTATGAGTTCAAAATCTTTTCTTAATCTGCGTAAGCGCGGATTGGAGTTCACCGATATCGCTCCGGCAGTGATATCCGTTGTAATCATCAAGCGGTCCTCAACCGGGATGCCAGCTTCAGAGAGCGTCTCCTCTTCTCTGAGTTCCCTTCCCAGCGCCTTACTGTCCATCCTGTAGCCCATTGGTCTGCCGTCCGGGCCTATCGTAGGCAGCTCAAGAAGTGATGTCAGCTCGGCGAGCAGATCCCTCACCGGCACATCGTCCGGCATATCCGCCCTGCGTGCGCTGCCATTCGGCAAAATAATCGTTACTGCAATATCTCCCATCTACTCCTCCAAACAATAAATATTTTTCATAATTCATTCCTGTGCGCCACACCGCATGATCCTGTTAGATTCCAGCAGTCCTGGTGGTGCCAGGTACCGCATTCCTTACAGACAACCACTCCCGCAGGATCGTCCCTCCGAACCTCTTCGAGGCAGTATGGACAAACATGCTCCTCATCCCCTACCAGTTTGACATCGTTGATTGCGGAACCGAATAATTTTCCGGGAATCCGCACCTTTTTCCTTGTTTTTACTGGAGATGATTTCACAGCGGGTCTTTTTATCCGGGCTAGCGGAGTATTTTTAATGGGTATATGTAATTTTTGATTGCTGGCGGCTGCATGATTGCTCTGCTTAGCCTGAACGACTGGCTTTTTTTGAAATATTTGCCAATTTTTTGGGTTTAACTTGTACTGAATGGATTTGGATTTCTTGTTTATGGAAGATCGTATGGACTGCCAAACAGGCACCCGGGCAGCCTTTTTTTTCACTTTTCTCCGTCGGAAAGCAATTGAAACCGGGATGGAAAGAATGAGCATATAGCCAAATTGTGCAAAATCACTGGCGCTTGGGATCTGAAAACGCAGATCCTGCTGAAGAAATTCAAATCTGAATTCCCCATCGTAAAAAATATCAATTGCCAGAATAGCCAGCAGATTCATGGTAGCCATAAGAAAAACTAGAATGAGATTTGGGATTTTCCTGAAGAGTAAACGCCCGACCAGTGAACCAGCTACTGCAATTGCAGATAAGACAGTCAGGCGGATTAAGAAGGGTGTGAGATCAAAATTCGCGGAAATAAAAATAATCGCAAGAAGTCCGCCAGAAAGTCCAAACGAGAGTACCGCGAGCAATTTGATTATTCCCTGGAAGAGCTTCATTTCGGCTGCTGCTCCTTGATTCTTATATCCATTTTCGGATTGGATTCATCCGTCTTTTCATGCATGACCTTTAATTTCTGGTCGTGGATTGTTATTTTTGGTCGGCCTTTTAAAACTACCTTATCCTTTAATTTAATGCGTCTTGGCAATTTGATTGGTTCTTCATATTGTGGCACTTCAAAGTGGTTGAAATGAAGTGCATCCGGCAGATCGCCGGTCAATTCGTAAAACCGATACTCTGATGCGTTATAAGCCCTGAGGATGTGAAGCGGGGGGACGCCGATGCTGGACAGCGTTCTGGAAAGAAAGTCTTCGTCTCCGGTGATGGTGTGGGTCATTTCCGTTTCTCGGAGGGTGCCGCAGGTGGGGCAGTGGGCACGGTTGAAGCCAACATTTGATATCGGTTCCAGAACTTCTTCCCGCGTACCGCAGGTCGATGTTCGGAGCCGAGCCGACGCCACGGGTGATGGCGAGGACGGTGGGGCTGGCCAGCCGGTCATGG
>CAYPPV010000051.1:0-9524 GCA_964412705.1 uncultured Pelolinea sp.
TCGAACCACCTGAACGGCCTGCCTGTGCAGGTCATCGCCGTGCCATGGGTAAACCGCTCCGGGTTAGCGGCTGCATTGGAGGACCAAGAAGATGTTTCAAAAGAACTGGGCGAACAGCTGATAAATATTGTTGAGAGCCTGATGAATGACCTTGATCCCTCCTTGCCAGCCATACTTGCCGGCCACCTGTCCGTGCAGGGAGCCATCTACGGAAATGAGCGCAGCGTCATGCTGGGCAGGGACGTCGTCCTGCCCCCTTCCTTAATGAAAGATGAACGGCTGGATTATGTGGCGCTCGGCCATATTCACAAAGCGCAGAACCTGAACGAGGGCGGACACCATCCCGTCATATATCCCGGGTCAATCGAGCGGGTGGATTTCGGTGAAGTAAATGACCGGAAAACATATGTGGTCGCACAGGTGTCCAGGAACAACACGGTTTTCGAACAGCGCGATTTGCCGGGAAGAAAGTTTATCGATCTGGCAGTTGATATAGAGAATCCCAAGGATATGCAGGAAAAGATTATGCAGAGCCTTCCGGACCCGGATGACCTGGAAAGTGCCATTGTGCGACTGGTGGTGGCGTATCCCCGTGATCTGGAATCGCTGATAGACGAACCCGAGATCCGCCGCGCCGCTGAATCGGCCTTTGAATTTCACTTTGTCCGCCGCCCAAAAATCAGGGCGCGCCTGCGGCTGCCAGGAGGGAAGTCTGCCGCAAGCATGCCCCCTCTTGAACTTCTGGAACTGTACTGGAAAACGGTCTCACCGGATTCTGCTGATACGGATAAATTAAACGAACTAGCCGGAGAAATCATTTGCTCAGTCGAAAGCGGCGGACTGCCGCAGGCAGCCGGGGAGGGATCTCAAGAATGATCCCAATTTCCCTTTCTCTCAAAGGTTTTCTCTCATACCGCGATCACACCGAGGTGGATTTTTCCCAGGTAACCACCGCCTGCATAAGCGGCCCTAACGGTGCAGGCAAATCCTCCCTTTTCGATGCCATCACCTGGTCGCTTTTTGGCCGCGCCCGCCGAAACGATGACGCCCTTATCAATGACGCATCCCAGTCTTGCTTTGTCTCATTTGAATTTCTTTATGAGAACGACCGCTATCGGGTGCAGCGTGAAAAAGGACGGGGATCCGGCACAATACTGGAATTCCAGATTCAAACGCCTCAGGGCAGCTGGAAACCGCTCACAGAAGCGGGTTTGCGCTCAACCGAGGAGCGCATCCGGGAAGTACTGCGCCTCGACTATGACACGTTCATCAATGCATCCTTTTTCCTACAAGGGAAGGCAGACATGTTTACCCAGCAGCCGCCCGGCAAGCGTAAAGAAATTCTCAGCAGTGTGCTTGGTCTGGAAATCTGGGAATCTTACCGGGAGGAAGCTGCCCGCCGACGGCGCGAAGCAGAGGGAAAAGTGCAGTCATTAAGGGCGTTCCTGGAAGAAATTTTGGCTGAACTGGCGGAAGAGGATGAGCGGTTAGAGAGATTGAAACTTCTCAAAGAAAACCTGATCAAGACTTCTGCCCTCCGGCAGGAGAAAGAGCAAAGCTGGGAAAGGATCAGGGAAAAAATAGAGGAACGGAACCTCCTGGAAGAAAGGCGGAATCTGCTGTTTGACCAATTAGAACGGTTCCGTTCCCGGTTTAATGAAACCAGCACCAGTCTGGAATCCCTGAACAAAGAATTGGAAATAAAGCAATCTGTGCTTGAAAATGAGGACCAGATAAGGAAAGACTATTCCCGCTGGAAAGAACTGCGGGGTGCTCTTGAGCGCTGGAACAAGACCGCTGACGCTTATCACCGACTGATGGGAAGATACGCAGCCCTTGAAGCTAATGTGCAAGCGGAAGCAGCCCGTCTGAATCAGGAATTGGCCGGCTTGCAGAACCTGGAAAAAGAAATGGAAACGCTTAAAAAAGAACTTCCCTCTATCGAAAAGGAGCTCAAAAAAGAAAGCGAGAAATTGGCTTCCTTGGAAGCTTCGACCGCCCAACTGCCTGAAATGGAAGAAAATTTGAATGAAATGCAGAAACAAAAGGCTGAGCTTCAAGCGCAAAATAACCAGCTTCGGGAAAAAATGAAGGAGATAAAAGACAGGATCTCCAGGCTCGAAATAACAGAAGACGCTGAATGCCCGCTCTGCGGCCAGGACCTTTCTGATGCACGCCGCAAGGAAATGATGGCAAACCTCAACAAAGAGGGAAATGAAATGGGCATGCGTTTCCGTGAAAAAAAGGAAACCATAATTGAAATTGAGAACCAGATCAAGGAATCCAAAAAAAGAATTCTCGAAATCCGGAATCAGCGTGCTGCGCTTTCTGTAAAACAGTCCTCCATAGGGCGCCTTTCACAGCAAGCTGAAGACTTCCGGAAACGCCTGCAATCGTGGCGGAAAGAAGGAAAAGTACGACTGAAAACCGTCTCCCGCCAGTTGGAAACGGAAGAATACGCTTCAGAAAACCGGTTGGAAATGGAGGAGCTGCAAACCTCCATTCACGCATTGGGGTATGACGAGAAAGAACATGAGAAAATCCGCCGGGAAGAATCAGCCGCGCGGGAAGCGGAAGGGAAATTCCTGCTTCTTGAGAATGCCCGCTCGGCTGTTGAAAGCCTTAGGCGCGAAACTGCATCGCTCAGCGCATCACAAAATGAGCTTACAAATGAGATCAAGGACCACGAACGAAATCTGGAAGAAACTGAAGAAAAAATATCTGCGATAAAAGAAAAAATACAGGATGCTGAAATCATCCGGAAAGAGCTGGATCAGCTTATAGATGAGGAAAACCATCTGCGGCAGGAGGTCGGCGGCGCGCAGCAGATGGTGGATGTGCTTGCCTACCAAAAAGAAAAACGTGAAGAATATCAGAGCCAGATTGATGACCAAAACAGGTTGATTGCGCAGTTGAACACGCTCGAGACCGCATTCGGAAAGAACGGCGTCCCGGCACTGCTGATTGAGCAGGCCCTGCCTGATATTGAATACCAGGCAAATGACATCCTGGACAGGTTAAGCGGGGGACGTATGTCAGTCAGTTTTGAAACCGAGCGCGCATACAAGGACAAAAACCGGGAGGATAAAAAACAAACGCTGGATATCCTCATCAGCGACGCCTCCGGCCAGCGGAAATATGAGCTTTTCTCAGGTGGTGAGGCATTCCGCATCAACTTTGCGGTGCGGCTGGCGCTTTCCCGTGTGCTCGCCGGGCGGGCTGGCGCACGCCTGCAGACCCTGGTGGTAGACGAGGGTTTCGGAAGCCAAGATGCTGAGGGACGCCAGCGCCTGATTGAGGCGATCAATATGGTCAGCCGTGATTTTGAAAAAATCCTGGTCATCACTCACCTGGAAGACCTGAAGGATGCCTTTCCCTCACGCATAGAGGTGCGCAAGGAATCCGGAACGTCCCTGGTTGAGGTAATCCCATGATTGACGAAATTCCCGTCCGTGTGGGGATCCAGCAGCGCGTTCTGCCACGGTACCGGATTCCTTTCTTCGATGCGCTGGCATCTGACTGCCCGGATGGCTTGAGCATATTCGCGGGCGAACCAAGAAAAGAAGAGGCGCTGGATACGGGCAGTGTGCCGCTGGCCGCCAATTATCAACAGGGAAAGAATATCCACCTTTTCAGCGGCATTTTTTATCTCTGCTGGCAGTCCGGACTGATGGAATGGATGGAGACCTGGAATCCGGAAGTGCTCATCATGGAAGCCAACCCGCGCTACATTCTTTCAGGTCAGGCTGTAAGGTGGATGAAAGAGAAGGGCAGGAAGGTAATCGGATGGGGATTAGGATCACCGCCCGCATCCGGCCCCTTTTCGAATATACGTATGTCCCTGCGCAAGCGGTTCATTAATCAGTTTGATGCGCTGATTACCTACAGCCGCCAGGGCGCTGAAGAGTATGCTGGGCTGGGATATCCGGATCATCGGATCTTGACTGCTCCCAATGCGGTTGCGCCCAGACCCCAGCATGGTTTGCCGGAACGGGGAAGGGAGTATATGCTCGGCCGCCCAACCGTGCTATTTGTCGGGCGCCTGCAGATACGCAAGCGCGTGGATGACCTTATTCGTGCCTGCGCCGCTCTGCCGCCCTTGCTTCAGCCTTTCCTGCGCGTAGTGGGAGACGGTCCCTGCTACCGGGAGCTGAAGGCACTTGCCGATGAAATTTATCCGGATGCCCGATTTTACGGTGCGCGGTTCGGCTCTGACCTTGAAAAGCATTTTCGTGAAGCGGACCTTTTTGTACTGCCCGGAACGGGCGGATTGGCAGTGCAGCAGGCCATGTCCTACGGCCTGCCCGTCATTGTGGGTATTTCTGATGGCACTCAGAGCGACCTGGTGCGCGAGGAAAACGGCTGGATTCTGCCTGATGCAGGTGTGGAAACGCTCACAAACCAAATAGAAACTGCATTGAATGACGTCGGCCGCCTTAGGGAAATGGGCCGGGCTTCCTACCGCATCGTCAAGGAGGAAGTAAACCTTGAGAACATGGTGGAAGTCTTCCAGCGGGCAATTCTGAGCGTTTTAAAGGAATAATGCAATCATGAAACTGCTTCTGGTTGCCGACGGGCGCAGCCCAATCACCAGGAATTGGATAAATATGCTCAATGGGCTGGATGTGGAAATCCACCTGGTATCCACATTTGCCTGCAATCCGGTGGAGGGTACGCACATGGAAGCGGTTATTCCTGTGGGGTTTTCCGCATTCAGCGGGAGCCAGGCGTCTGGCCCTGCCCGATTACGACCCCGGAAAATCCCGGCTGCACTCAGCCGTTTTCGCCCTCTGCTTTTGAAACTGCGCGCATATCTGACCCCTCTTTTAATAAAAAATTACCAAAAACATATTATCAAAATAATCAACAACCTCAAACCCGATGTCATCCATGCCCTCCGCATCCCGTTTGAGGGAATGCTGGCTTCGTGCGCACCGAAACACATACCGTTTGTTGTCTCCATTTGGGGCAACGACCTGACATTGCATGCGCACACTTCCCCCTTAATGGGCACATGGACGCGAAAAACACTGTCACGGGTGGACGGGCTGATGGCCGATGCGCGCCGCGATATCCGGCTGGCAGATGAATGGGGATTAAAAAAAGATATTCCGGTACTGGCAGTTCCCGGAAGCGGCGGCCTGGATATTGGGAGAATCCAGAAAACCAAAAGCGGCAAAAAAAAGCTGAATTTTTCTGTGCCTAAAAACCGGCCGCTGATCATTAATTCCCGCGGCTTCCGGCCTGGAAGCGTTCACCAAGATATTTTCTTTAGGAGCATCCCGCTCGTGCTAAAGCAGGTTCCGGATGCATACTTCGTATGTACTGCCATGCAGGGGCAGCCGCTGGCGGAGAAATGGGTCGAGGAATTTGGGATCCAAGATTATGTCCTGCTGCTGCCTACAGTCAACCAGGAGGAATTATGGGAGCTGTTCGCCCGATCGCAGGTGTATACTTCGCTTTCCAGCCACGATGGTACGCCCAACTCTTTTCTGGAATCCATTGCCCTGGGATGTTTCCCTGTGGTTGGAGATATCGCTTCTCTGCGGGAATGGCTGGTAGATGGAGAGAACGGTCTCCTGGTTAATCCAGCCAGTCCCCAGGAATCCGCAGACGCCCAAGTTCAGGCGCTTCTTCATGAGGATATGCGGGAAAGAGCTGCTGTACAGAATTTTTGCCTAGTTACCGAAAAAGCAGACAGAACGAAAATCCAAGACCAAGTCGCTGATTTCTACTCTGCACTTCTCTGAATTTCTCTCAATACTGTGTAATCCCAATTAATTTTCCTATATACTTATTACATCAGGTTCTGTAATGTGGAAGGAGGAGGGCATGAAACACCAACAGCTTATTTCCCTATTAATATTTTTAATCCTTTTAACGATTTCTTGTAGCATTTCTTTTGAGGAAAGGGAAGAGCCTGATCTTGATTTGACCAGACAAGCAATTCAAGGAAATTCTTCACAGCAGTCAGTTGGGTTGGATACCAATTGCGATTTCATCGTAAATATCAAGGATGTGACCTATCCTGACGGTTCCGGGGTAAACCCCGGCGAGACATTTACCAAGACCTGGTCCATGCAGAACGGCGGCACCTGCACCTGGACAACCGGTTATGGAGTGGCGCAAGTCTCCGAACTGGATTTTTCCATCATGGAATGGTACCCCCTCAATCAGACCGTCACACCTGGCAGCACAGCCAACGTGTCCGTACCCGTGCACGCACCTCTCAAAGGCGGAGTGGAAACTTACTATTACATGCTGGTCAATGAATCTGGTCAGGTTTTCGGTTATGATACTGGCGCGTCTAAGCCATTTTGGGTAAATTTCAAGATCACCGGAGACTCTCAAACTTACGACTCGCCTAATGAATCTGCTTCAGGGGGCCAAGAAGAAGAAACTCCCTGCTACCGCTACGGCAAGGCACGGGACGTGACCATGCCGGATGGCACCAAGATGGGATTCAATGAGCGTGCCGACAAGAAGTGGGAACTCACCAACACAGGCACCTGCCCCTGGGAGGAGGATTTTCAGCTGATCTTTGTGGGCGGCGACCCCATTGTCACCATTGAAGCTGCCTACATCAATCAGCATGTGGAACCGGGCGAATCCGCAATAGTGTGGGTGCCAGTTGTCACTGTCGAGGAAACAGGCACCTTTACCTCCTATTGGAAGATGCGCACCGCTACTGGTCAGGTCTTCGGGGGCGGAGAAGATGGAGATGCTTCCTTCTGGGTGCAGATCGTAGTAGAAGATGAAGCACAGCCCCAGCCGCTACCTCCTGAGCCTGAACCCGAGGTGATCATTGACTGGGGTATGCAGAAGATGAGCTGGGTAGGTATCGGCATGTGCCCAATAGGCGTTTTTGATCCTCAATTGAACCTCACACTGACATCATCGAAAGACCGCGAAGTTGCGTACGATTTTGAGCTGGCAGGAACCTGGAGTGCCCCTCCCCCTGAAAAAACCGTGAAATGCTACTCGCCCAACAACAACAACCGCTTTGTGAAGGACTTGAAAGCCAACCAGCCTGCGAGCATCACCATGAAAATCAAGGAATGTGATATCAGCGGATATGTTGAGGGAAACATCATTATCAGGGTTTACAATGCGTTTACCAATACCAAACTGGTAGAATCTTCACTGCCATTTGAGCACACCTGCGGAAAATAATAATATTCCTAGCCAGCTTTCCTATTCGAGAATATTCATAAGTGTTTTAAGGGTTTGCATTTTGGATTTAAAAAGAATGCCTTCCACGCCCATCTTCCGGGCTGCTGCAACATTTTCTTCCCGATCATCGATGAACACAGCTTCTTTCGGTTTACAGCCAATCGCATCCAAAGCCAGCCGGTACATGCGCTTATCCGGCTTGAGCAGTTTCACATCGCAGGAAGCGATGATGTGGTCAAACGCGACCTCTACATCCCAGCCCGTTTCCAGAAATTTATTCAAATGCGCAGGAAAATTGGTTAAAAGAACAGTTATGTAGTTCTCCCGCAACTTGTGTATCTCTTCTATCAGGCCTTGGTCAACATAGAAATCATCCCGCACAAAGTTCGCCAGCACCGCTTTTTTTTCCGTGGGAAGCCCGATTTCCCGGATGATGTAATCAAAAAAGGCATTGTCATCTATCTCCCCCAAATCCCATTGGTCGTTTTCGGGGCTGCTCATCACCCGATTCACATCCTCCAGTGGTACTTCCAGGCGCTCCGCCATCATGCTGTTGAAAGTGCCCCGCATGGTGTGCAGCAGGACGCCGGCAAAATCCCAGATGATCCCCCGGATCATCTTTTTCTTCCATTCAGGTGGGAAGTGTCGTTGAAGCGCACCAGGGACGCTTCCCCTTCCTTCTCAATCCTGATTTCATTGACGCATCCCGGATTCATCGTGTAGTAGCGCTTTCCATTCGGAAAATTCTCGCCAAAATGGTGGATCAGGATGGTATTGAACACGGCGGAGTGTCCCACCACAATTGCCCGCTCCTCTTTGTTTTCCTCAATAATCGTGTTCCAGTCTTTCAATACACGCTTTCGGAATTTCCTGATCGGCTCCCCGCTGATCGTCCGCACAATTCGATGTGCCTGGTGGTCCAGGAACTGGACCCATTTGCCATAATTCCGGGTGCTGTGGTCGCGGAACGGCCTGCCTTCCAGCCAGCCGAAATCCATTTCTCTCAGGCCTTCCATTGGGGTTGGATCGAGATTGAGCGCCTTGCCGATAATGACCGCTGTCTGCATACAGCGCTGGAGGGGGCTTGAATACAGCCGCTCCGCACCGCATCCCTTGAGTGCTTTTGCGGTTTCCTCAGCCTGCCGCATGCCTGTTTCGTTAAGCGGAATATCCGTTATCCCATGCAGGATTTGATCCTCTACCCACTGGGTGACACCGTGCCGCACCAGATAAAAAGTCGCCAAAATCTTTACCTCTAATCTATCAGTTGGCATTCCATTCTACTATTTGATTTCTTTCACATTTATTAAATGCTTGTTAGACATTTCCTTCCAGAATTTCGTCCAGCTCTCGCAATGCTTGATCCCTGTTTTCAAAATAAATTGCTTTCAACCCAGCATTCCTGGCTCCCACAACATTCCGGATACGGTCATCTATAAATACGGCCTGTTCAGGCTGGCAGCCCAGCCTATCCAGCATTAACTGGTAAATTCCGGGGTCTGGTTTAACCAAGCCAACTTCACTGGATATGATGATCTCGTCAAACAGATCATTCACCTTCCATTCGTTTTCTATCATTTCCCGCATGATCTCTGAGTAATTGGTGATAAGCCCTGTTTTGTAACGCTTTTTGTACTTCCGGATCGCTTTGACAAGTTCTTCATCCAGGTACTGGTCATTGTAAAAGAAATCCAGCAGGATTTTCTTCATTGAACGTGGTTTGCCCAGGGTATCCAGGACGTGGTTCCAGAAATCATCCTGTGTGTGATAGCCCAAATCAACAATGTCGTTGAACTCTCCATAGAAAATATCCCGGGTTTCCTGATATGGCGCCCCAAGTTTTTCCGCTACCACAGCGGGCATTTCGCCGCCGCGGCTGAGCAACAGGACACCTTCCATATCCCATATGATTGCTTTAATTTCCAAATTACCTCATTAACAAGCGATTAAAAATGATTTGCCCGGAGGGCAAACAGCGCAATTCTACTATGAAAAATTAACCGTCCAGATGGCTAACATCATTCAGGCGCAGAATTTCAACCTCACCAGAACAGTGGATTTTTAGTTCAGTAATGCCGTCATGAAACAGCTCCAAATGTTGAATCCTCCGGAAATTTCCTTCACTTAAAATATGATTAACGAAATACCTGAGGATTACGCCATGAGACACAACCAGAACAGGACCGCAATTGGCAGTCTTCTTAATTATTTCCCAGCTTTCTTCTGCCCTGTGCCTGACTATGCACAGCGGCTCACCAGTTATCTGCGCATAAATTGACCTCAGCGCCAAAACAACCCGGTGGAACCACTTCAATTCACCTGATGGCGGTCGAAAATATTTCTTGCCTTCC
>CAYPPV010000052.1:0-9497 GCA_964412705.1 uncultured Pelolinea sp.
TCCTTAATTATTATTCCATTTCCTTTCGAAGAATTTCAAAAAATTCCGCACACTCATATCCGCCTACCGCCCTGTGGTCGGCGCTGAGGGTGAGGGTGATCATATTGTTCCTAACAGGTGTGTCATTCTCATCCAGCGAAATTTCTTGCCGGACGGTGCCGACTGCCAGGATCGCGGCCTGGGAGGGATTGACTAGTGCGTTAAAACTCCGGATACCCTTCATCCCCAAACTGCTGAGAGTAAAAGTACCACCGAATACCTCTTCCACTGATAATGTGTCCTTCCTAGCTTTCTCGCTTAAATCAGCCAGTTTATCAGCAACCTCTTCGAGTGCCAGCATATCCGCATGATGGATCACCGGAACGTATAAGCCTTGTTCTGTTGCAACTGCCACTCCGATGTTAATTTCTTCATATCTAAAAACAGTGCCGTTTTCAAAAAATGCGTTCAATGCCGGATATTTACTCAATGCAGAAGCCGTGTGAAAAATGATGGCAGCAGTCAGGGAAACTTTTTTTCCTCTTTCTTCACTTTCCCGTACGCTTTGATAAAGCTTATCTGCTCGAATGTCCGCTGAAACCGAGAATTGCGGGATCTCCCTTGCGCTTTCTGCCATTCTCTTGGCAGTAATTTTCTGGATATTCGTAAACACCACTTTCCGAACTGGCACACCAGTGCCAGTCTTTTTTAAGTATTTTTCAATATCTCCAGAAGTAATTCTTTTATTAGGGAACAGGGCGGCTAATTCCTTGAGATCAACCCCTTTCTCTTTAGCAATCCGTTTTGCATTCGGTGCAATTGAAATACGGTCTGCACCAGCTTTATCTTTTTTGTGAATTGATTCCGCTTTTCTCTGTGTATCTTTCTCCGTCTTGTTGGCTGAGTCATCAGCAGATTTTTCCCGGATTTCCGCTTCCCAATCTTCTCCCGCTTTGCCAACAACGGCTACCAGGTCCCCCCTATGAATGGTTTCACCTACCTCTGGAAGAACCGCCAGCAGAACCCCTTTCACAGGACTCTCCAGCTCCATCATGGCCTTGGCTGTCTCAAGCTCCGCTATCACATCCCCTCTCGCGACTATATCGCCCACCTGTTTACACCACCTGCCAATGGTAGCTTCTTCAATCGATTCCCCCAGTCGAGGCATATAAATCTTCGTTGCCATCTCCTTTAATCCTTCAGCACGTCCTCGACTGCCTGTTTGATGTCCTCAATTTGCGGAATTACATTTCTTTCAGAAGCGGGACCGAAAGGAATGGGTGTATTATCCGCATTCACCCTTACAACCGGAGCATCCAGATAAACAAACGCATGCTCATTTATTTCCGCCAGGATTTCCGCCCCTACTCCTCCCCGCCGAACATCTTCCGATACAATGACGGCACGGTTGGTTTTCCGGATGGATTCAACAATAGTATCCACATCGAGGGGAACAATCGTGCGCGGATCGATGATTTCGCACGAAATGCCTTCACTTTGCAGTTCTTCTGCCGCCGCAAGCGCACGATGCACCATCACAAGGGTCGCAATAATGGTTACATCGCTTCCTTCTCTTTTTATATCCGCTCTTCCAAACGGGATTGTATACTGCTCTTCTGGCACTTCGCTGCCGATTTCACTGACGGTCTTGTCCGAAGGCGCTTTCCCTCCGCCGGGCGAAGCGGATCCATACAGCAGTTTGTGCTCCAGGATCATTACCGGGTCATTTAATCTCATTGCGGTTGTCATCAGTCCTTTTGCGTCATAAGGTGTTGAAGGTAGGGCAATGTAGATTCCCGGAGTATGCATGAAATATGCTTCCACGCTCTGCGAGTGCTGGGCCGCTCTCCCGGTTGCACCCTGTGGCCCACGGATAACGACTGGAACGCTGGCCTGGCCGCCTGACATTAACCTCAGTTTCGCAGCTTCATTAACGATCTGATCCATCGCACAAAACATAAAATCAGCATACTGGAATTCAACGATCGGCCTTAATCCCGTAAGAGCTGCGCCGATTCCCAAACCCATAAATCCTGCTTCGGATATAGGTGTATCCCACACCCTTTCCGGACCAAATTCTTCCAGCATACCGTGGGAGACATGGAACGCGCCGTTAAACCGGCCCACATCCTCACCCATTAGGATGACGGAAGGATCCGCCCGCATCTCCTGTATCATCGCCTCACGTATCGCTTCAGAAAGGGGCAACTTTCTCATGACAATCCTCCTACAGCCGGATTATTCTCATATATATATTCTTTATAATCATCCGAGCCCACTTCTTCACCTTTCTGTGCAAAAGCAACCGCTTCTTCAATTTCCCTCTCAACCTGTTCGTCAATTTCCGTCAGCTCTTTTTCGGTCAGGATTTTTTGGGTGACCGCGCCCTCCCTGAAGCGCTTGATGGGATCGTATTTTTTCCAGAGTTCCACCTCTTCTTTCTTCCTGTATTCAGCCGGTTCAAACCGGGCATGTCCCCTGATCCGGTAGGTGATGCACTCCAGGAGGAAAGGCCCTGCCCCCGCTCTCGCTCGTCTAATCGCTTTTTTAGCCGCATCGTAAACAGCGAGCACATTGTTCCCGTCCACAGTTGCTCCCGGGATGCCGTAGCCGCATCCGCGGCTGGAAAGATCCGTTACCGCTGAAACCAGCTCATTCGGCATGGAAAGCGCGTACTGGTTGTTTTCAATCACATACACAACAGGAAGCTTCCACAGCGCCCCCATATTGAGCGATTCATGAAACACGCCTTCATTGATCGCCCCGTCCCCAAAGAAACTGACCGCCACCTGTCCGCTCTTGCGGACAACTGCAGACAATGCTGCCCCGGTGGCGATGGGGATGCCCGCTCCCACAATGCCAAATGCGCCCAGCATTCCCCGACTGAAATCGCACAGGTGCATGGAGCCCCCCATCCCCTTGCAAACTCCATTGCGTTTTGCAAACATCTCTGCCATCATCAGGTTCAGGGGTACATCTTTCGCGATGCAGTGCGCGTGACCCCTGTGCGTGCTGGTTACATAATCATCCGGATTCAGTGCGCTCACCACGCCAACTGCCACGGCCTCCTGGCCAGTGGCTTGGTGCATTGTTCCCGGCATCGGCGTGGTCAGGAAAAGGTAATAGAGCTGCTCCTCAAATTCCCTTGCTCTGACCATCCGAAGGTAGATAGTTTTCAGCAGGTCTTTTTTATGGCCCGAAAAATCAAGTGGGGTGGTTATGTTTTCTGGTTTTCTGGCGTTCATGCTTCCTCCCAATCCACTGCAATCACCCTAACCGGGAAAGACTCAATTCCAACAATCCTAACCGGAAGCGTAAATGTCCAGATCCGCTTGTCTAATATGGATTCCAGGTTTGTCAGGTACTCAATAAGCGGCACGCCGGCTTTCAGCAGCAGTTCGTGGTTGGGCTGGCCAATAACCGGCGAACCATCCTTATTCCTTATTTCATGGCCAGAAGTGTCCACGCCCATAAGCTTTATCTTTGCTTCTTCAACCAACCATTCGATTGCCTTAGTTGCAAAGTAGGGCCGGTTGTGCTGTTCTTCCGTGTAATAATTTCTGTCTAATCCTGTGTAAAAGAAAACGATATCTCCCTCTCGAATCCGTCCGCTTCCTATTTCAATCAACTCATCCAACGGGATCTCTTCATTGTTTCCATAGCGTGAAATGTCCAGCGTAACGGTTTCCCCAATAAGCCGATCAACCGGAAAATCCGCGGCATCCAGGCCATCCGAGTCATGGTGAAACGGCAGTTCTATATGTGTGCCGATGTGTGTGCAGAAGGTGATTTCGGAAATTAAGTAATGGGCGCCAGGTAGGCGCGGGTACTTAGCAAATTGTTCCCAGCCCTCCACCTGCCGGCTGTCAATATCTAGCCGGTACTCTTCTTTTTCATGAAGAATCCTGTGTGAAAGTTCATATACTTTTTTAATATTCAAAATTTACTCCTTGCCTTATTTAATTTTTTTAACAGAAACATCAGGAAAAATCCGGTTAATATCTTCCTGATGAACATCACCAGTTCTTTCTGTTAAAACAGCGGCAGCGCTCACAGCCCCGGCCCATTTCATGGCAGTCTTCCAGGATTCCCCTTTTAGTAAGCGCCATACCAGGGTTGATGAAACTGCGTCGCCCGCGCCGGCCGCATTGACAGGCTTCTGAAATGGTGCTTTCGCAAGATAATTGCCCTCTTGTGTGATTGCCAGGATCCCTTCCTTTGAAAGCGTCAGTACAAGGTTTTTCAAACCATTTTGCTTATGAAAAGTCACAGCTAATTCAACAAGTGAATCCAGGTCTTCCGCATCAAAGCCAAACGTCCATTTAAACTCCTCACAGTTCATTTTGACAATTTCCGGTTTCGCCTTAACCGCCTCAATCATATACTGCTTCTGTGTATCAACCAAACAGGGCACGCCCTGTTCCTGGGCAATCTGGATTAATTCACAATAAAAATCCGGGTTGATGTCCGGTGGAAGCGAACCGGCAAAAATAACCCACTTGGCTCTATCCAAATAGATTCGATATTTCTCAATTAATTGGTTTTTCTGTTTTTCCGAAATAAGAACTTTTCCTGCAATAACATGGCTGTGGCGGTTGTGTTTCCTTTCAGCAATTACGTAGGCAATTCGGTTCTCTCCATTCACCCAGACTGGCACGCCTTCGATGCCGTATCCATTAACCAGATCCAGCAGTTCCTGTCCAATTTTTCCCGCGAAGAATCCGATTCCCACTGTCTTCACTCCCAGCTGGCTGAGGACTACGGCTGAATCCAGCGCCTTTCCTCCCACACAGTTAACGATCCTGTCGGTGCGCATGGGCGTACCGGGAATCCACTCATCGATGAATAATATTTTATCAAGAGCAGTATGCGGGCAGACAGTTAATATCATGTTTGTTTCTTAATCTTTACAAATCGATCCATTTCTGAGCCAGAACGGTGAACGCATTCGTATTCACCCTCTCAACACAGTCCATAGCTGTGATGATGTCCTTGCTGGCAGCAATCAAGCCATGCCGCGGCATCAGCACGATGGCCGCTTTCTTTTTCATCCTTTCTTCCTGTCCCCTCATTACCTTGACAATTTTATCTGCCTGGTCCTGTGAATAGGACTCAGCTTCTTCATGGTACTGCAGTACTCCGAAATGCTTTGAGGAATTTAAAAGGGCAGGGATTGGTTTGCTAAAAGCGACAAAAGGATTGACATATTTCGGATGGGCATGGATGATACCACCCACAAAAGGGAAAGCTTTGTAAATTGCCAGATGGGATAAACCCTCTCTTGTGAATTTCGGATGCTGTTTGATTTCTTCCATATTTTCCACCGTTCCGACCACGATGTCCTCTGGTCCGATTTCCCAATGGTATAGGTTTCCCGCTAAGGTGGGTGATAAATACAGCCGGTCCTCTACCCTTAAACTGATGTTACCTCCTGCAACGTCAGTCAGGTTGCGCTCATACAGAAATTTTGCGGTATAAACAATAAGTTCTTCCGGGGATAATCTCTCTGGAATAGACTTCATATTCTCTCCTGAATATTTTTCCTGTTATTGTACCGGATTATTGACATTTGTCAATGACATTTGCTTAATTTATAATCCTAACTATCTACAGACATATATAATTCTTTTTTAAAAAGGAGGAACCATGGCAAAATACGGCGCACATTCATTTTTGTGGATTGATACCTGGACAACCGAGAAAGGAAATTTTGCTATCCATGCCGCAGCGGATACCGGTTTTGAATATATCGAAATTCCCCTGCTCAGGCCGGATGAGTTTGAGCCAGAAGTGCACAAGAAAGAACTTCGAGCTGCTGGCATTGAAGCCACCGCGTCGCTCGGTCTTCCGACCGAATACCACATGCCTTCTAATCCGGAAGGAGCGAAAAAATTCCTTGTTAAAGCGCTCCAGAAGCTGAATGAAGCGGGAGGGACTTATCTCTGCGGATGCATTGCCTACACAATCGGGGAGTTTACCGGTCAGCCGCCAACAAAGGAAGAACGCCAGATAGTCATAGACACGCTTGGAGAGGTCGCGGATGAGGCCGCAAAACTGGGCATGACTATCGGATTAGAGGTGGTAAACCGCAACGAAGGTTATCTCTATAATACGCTGGCGGATGCGCGCGAGGCCATTCTGGCCGTTGGCGCTGACAATCTCAACCTGCATGCGGATACATACCACATGAATATCGAGGAGGAAGGCTTTTACCAGCCCATTGTGGATACAGCGGATGTGCTGGCATATATTCATATGAGCGAGAGCCACCGCGGGCTGATCGGCACTGGCACTATCGATTGGGATGAGGTTTTCCGCGGCCTGCGGGATGCGGATTACAAGGGTCCGCTTACGCTGGAGTCATTCACCTCCTCTAACCCCGACATCATAGCTGCCACCAGGCTCTGGCGTGCGCCGAAATATAAACCCCAGGAGTTTGCGGAAAGAGGTCTTGCCTTTTTGAAAAAGAAAGCGGAAGAATACCATCTATAAACGCGAAAGTAATCAAGTCATAAAAAGCAGGCGATGAGTTGCCTGCTTTTTTCATCTACATGTTATAGATATCCGGAATATCAATTTCTCCGAGTTCGGTTTCAATTTTCATTCGCGGCCAGCCGGATTGGTCAAGAGAGGGAATCTCCAGACCATCTTCTGCCAGCATAGACAATTCTCCCATCTTGGCACCGGTAACCGTGATGAACCACTCGTAGGGCTGGTTCACCTGAACCACCTTGTCCGTAAGACAGCGGGCGGCATCAGCAATGACGTAACCGGTGGGGCCGCCCTGGAAATGGTTGCGCCACTCCTCTGGGTACCCCTGCTCCGCGTACCAGCGCTTTTCCCATGACAGGATATCCGAGAACCGAACGCCGGGCTCCAGCGAACGCAACACCCTGGCCGCGACGTTGGCAGCCGCATCGTAAACTTTCCTGATTTTGTCGGGCGGCTCACCGAAATGCACAAACCGTGTCAGGTTGCAGTGCAGTCCCCAGCGGCGGGCCACCGTGTGCAGCATCAGGTAATTTTCCAGCTTTTTATCGGTCGGAAGGGGATGCCGGTACTGAAAACAGCGTTCATCCGCGCCCACAATCAGCACATCCACTTCAAACCCTTTCTGCAGGTGAACACAGTGGAAACGGGCGGCAATTTCTCGTTCCGTTTCACCCGGATTGACAGTTTTGGCAAATGCAGTAAATAATGTATCCACCTCTCTCCCGATCCACCGCTCCCGCTCTATCTCCAGCTTGGTCATCGGATAATGCAGATCGACAAAATCCGCGTAGGTATTGGTGGTGCCCGGAAAATCCGTGTCCGATGCCGGGTTTTTTCCGGCGAGTTCCGCAGCTTTCTCCCTGATATCCCCTTCATACCATCTCATCACGACCAATTCGTATCCCTGCCCGGCTGCCTGCTCCTCGTACAGTCGATCCGCGTCCATGCTGTGCGCTACCAAAAATTGTTTATCTTTCGTGATGACGATTGAGCCGGCACCAAGCGACATATTCCTCAGCAGAACACTGTTTCCCCCGCTTGTCACCCACGCGAAATGCTCCCTTGTTGTGATGACGGTGCCCGTATATCCGCTCTGTTCCAGAAATCCTCGAACACGGGTAATTTTCAAATCTGTGTCTTGTGTGTTTTCCAAATTCATAAGTTTGATCACTCTCCCCGAGCCGCTTGAATAGACCGCAAGATATTCAAGTTCCCATTTTCTCTTTTTTCAAAAATATTTGTATCAGATTTATGAATAGAAAGGTGGTTGAAATCAACCACCTTTCTCATTATCTCTTTGAAACTGTCTTCCTCTAAATAGATTTTTATATAACTTTCATTCATGAAAGTTTATCCCTCATGGAAATACACATCCCATCCCATATAGTTACCAAATGCCTCGTTGATGATTTCCGCGCTGTGCGCGTTGGTGAAGGCGGCATGATGCTCAAATCCGTTCAGGCAGATGTGCTTGAGCAGTTTTTGCAAATTCGGTACGGAAACCACCGCCCGGCTGCCGAACGTTTCCAGCTTGTCGTTCGTTATGGATCCATCTCCTGTGTAAGCCCGGATCACGCCGGCTGTATCGTCCGTGGTGATGCGCGCGAAACTCATCGGCCCTGCCGGAACGCGCCCATTAATGGCCCCGTAGGTGTTCTCCTCTCCCAGCGTGGTTGCCAGGATTTCAGCGTTCCTCATGGCGAAATCCGGGTAGAAGCTCTTGGCCCAGTTGCCACAGTGGAAGAAAACACATTTGTTCTTCTCATCCGCATAGTTGTTGTTCCAATCCACCAGCGCTGCTGGCTTGCCTGTTGCCAGGGTGAGTGCATACATAGAAACGGCCCCCGTCACGTCCACTTCGCAGGCCGAGGGCATCAGCTTGTTGCTCATCATGCTCATCAGCGTGCAGGGGTTGATGCCCAGATTTTCCTGGATGGAATTCCAACACTGCAGGGCTGTAGCATTAATATCCTGAAAGTCTATCCATTCATCCAGCACGGTCCCGAATTTTGCCATGCGTACCAGCGGCTCTTCGGGAATCCCTTTCGTGGGTATGTAATCCTTGATATCCTGCAGTTTTTGCTTGACCCGCTTGTCATCATCCGCCATCCTGCGCGCTTTGCCAAACAGCTCCGAGAGGTCGATAGTTTTCACGCTGATCCCGTAATCCTGCAGCAGCTTTTCGCTGAACCGCACAGTGTTGAAAGCGTTCGGTCTGGCGCCGACCGCGCCCACCCGCAAGTTGCGGAGGCCCTTAACAACCCGGCACACACCCAGGAATTTCTTGAAATCTTCCTTGAACTGGGCGGATTTGGGGTCAGAAGTATGGTCCGTGGTCAGGGTGTACTGGAACCCGTATTGGCGCAGGTTATTGCACACAGAGATCTTCCCGCAGAAGGCGTCTCTCCGGCGCTCAAGAGGCAGTTCCACCGGGTCATCCGGGTATGCCTGTACCAGGATAGGCACCTTCAAACCGGACAGCTTCATGGTGTC
Source organism: uncultured Pelolinea sp. (assembly GCA_964412705.1). Classification (GTDB taxonomy): domain Bacteria; phylum Chloroflexota; class Anaerolineae; order Anaerolineales; family Anaerolineaceae; genus Pelolinea. The sequence goes on from CAYPPV010000052.1 coordinate 8,965, forward strand.
CGCAATGCCCTTTTCATCACTGAAATTGGGCATGCATACCAGCACGCCTTCTATCTCGTCGCGATGTTTCTTGAAAAGATCTGCGCATTCCTTGGAATGTTCCCATGTTTCCACTGAGCCGTTCTTGGTTGCACTTTTCGGAAGCGCCACGATTTCAATATCAAATTCCCTGAATAGATTCTCAATATCCTTGCGGGCCTCCAATACCAGTTCGTCCGGGAAAAAATCTCGGTTGCCATATATGACGGCGATTGTTTGTTTTTCCATTTTTCACCTCTCTTATAGTTGATGGTTGATTTTTTTCACAGCCGGGTATAGGTTTTTATACAATTCATATCGTTCATTGAACCGCTTCCGGTTTTTTGAATTGGGTTCATACACTTTCTCAATCTTCAAATGGGTATGTACGGCTTCAGCGGGATCTCTAAAAATTCCGGCTGCAAATCCGGCCAGGACAGCCGCCCCCATTCCCGCCGCTTCCGTTACTTCCGGTGCCGCCACCGGGATGCCGGTAACATCCGCTTTCAGCTGCA
>CAYPPV010000053.1:0-9446 GCA_964412705.1 uncultured Pelolinea sp.
TAATTCATATGAAGTTGATGGGAAATGCATCATATATTTAACAGATGAATTAAACAATGCGTTTACGACCGATCATAATGAACGATTAATAAATAACCACCAATACCCACTACATTCAATATTAAATCTTATTAAGAAAAAAATTAAAGAAAGAAGTTTCAGTCTGCAAATTTATATTCATAATTTTCAAATATTAGAAGCTTCACCTTTACTGTTAAATGAGAAATTTGTCAGCCAGCAAAATGAATGATAATGATTTCCAGCGTCCAGACCGTACTACTGGTAAATTGAGACTGGTCTTGATCATTTTTCTTTTTTTATTTTTGTGGTCATTATTTGCCTTAATGTCGGCAAAAATAACAGGTAATTCCTTTTTATCTCTAGCACAATCCAATAATTCGCTCGCTTATTCCTTAATCTTAGAACTGATTTCAAACTATTTTTCTTTTTTTACGCTTACAAGTATGGGAGGAGTACTTCTTTCTTTTCTGGCTGCTTTTACCTCCTGCCAATTAATGATTAAACGTAAGACCAGCGACATTCCTAATCACTACATAAGAGACTATTTATTGAATTCGGCTTTTTTCACCAATGTAAATACTTGCTCAATAATAGGTCGTCATGAGTCCAAAAATGATGGGTTATTGAATCTATTAAAAGAAATTGGAGGTCCTGCGCAGGTCAAAATAGATGCCAGTAACGGCCTGCTTATCACTTCCGAAAGAAATAAGGAAAAAATTGGTCTGATCTCTTTTTCTGACGGAGATCAAGTATACCTCGAACCAGTACAAAGACTAATTGGAATTATCTCCGGGGAAATTAAAAAAATCAAATCCGACATGCGTCTGGAAATCTGGAATAAATCCGCATTAATGGAAGATATCGAAATTGGTTTTTTTGTAAATCCTTCGGGGATACCCGGAGAGATGAGCTCTGATGCTAAAAAGGAATTTTTTATCAAATTAATCGCGGATGATTTTGAAAGTTTCATTAGTTTATTGGAAATTCAAATTAAAAACGAATTCCGAAAATTCGTGAGAGGACTTTTACCGGAAGATTTTGATCTCTTTATTATGAGCCTGGGAGTATCCCCTATTGCAAGAATCTCGAAACAAAAAGGGATTTCTCCCGAGAGCGAAGAAACCTCGTTTGCAAATTCATTCCAGAAATACCCGCGGATTTTTTCAAAGAGAAATCAGCTTAGGCGCAATCGAAAATTTTCAATTTACCCCTTTCTTGATTTCAATATCCATCAAATGAATAATTTGCCGGAATCCGGAAATCCGGATACATTCATTATGAAAATTATTGGTGTGATTGAGGAAAAGATGGCAATATTTTATGGCTTTAGACTTATTCATATTGACAGCATAAAAATTGGGAGAGTGATCATTAATGATTGACATCATCGTGTCTGAACCTGTCCGCAGGGCGGTAGAACAGAATATGCCGGTCGTTGCGCTGGAATCCGCCGTTATCACGCATGGTTTGCCTTTTCCAACCAACATTCAGACAGCAGCTGCAATGGAGGAGGCAGTCCGGAAAAACAGCGCGCTTCCAGCGACGATATGCATGCTTGAGGGGAAAATTTATGCCGGTATCAACCAATCTCAGCTGGATAAGCTTGGCAGATCTAAAAATTCCACTAAGTTGAGTAAAAAGGATTTTGGGGGAGCAGCAGCAAATCGACTGGATGGCGGTACAACCGTGTCCGGCACCATGTCTGTGGCGAAAAAAATTGGGATAAAAGTGTTTGCGACCGGGGGCATCGGAGGAGTCCACAGAAACAGCCGCTTTGATATCTCTGCAGACCTGACCAGCCTGTCAACAGTCCCGATAATCGTTGTATGCTCGGGAGCTAAATCAATTCTGGATCTGGAAGCCACCAAGGAACTCCTTGAAACTTCAGGAGTCCCTGTATTTGGCTACAGAACTGATTACATTCCAGCTTTTTATTCGACATCCAGCGGAATACCTGTAGATTTTCGTTTTGATGACCTCCATGAAGCCGTGGAAGCTTCTCTGAGCCATTGGAAAATGGATTTAACATCATCCATCCTCATTACTATTCCCCCGCCAGAAGAACTGGCTCTCGATAATGGGTTCATGGAAGAAACCATTGAAAAGGCGGAACAGATGGCTCTAGATGAAGGTATTTCGGGAGCAGATCTCACGCCTTATCTTTTGCAAAAAATCGCTGGGCTAACAGATTTAAAAAGCCTAACCGTCAACACCGCTTTGCTTGAAAATAATGCCGCAATAGCCGCGAAAATCGCTGTTATCCTAGCAAACCACTAACGGGGAATGGTCGACCTTCGGGTTGGCGTGGGCTCCAATGTAATTGTTGGAACATGAGTGTTGGTAGGCGTTGATGTTGGTGCGGCTGTGCCGGTCGATGTGGGTGTGGGGGAAGGCGTCACTGTCCGGGTCGGGCTGGGGGCCGGAGCGATCGTCTGCACGGTGATTCCTGCTGATGTTGGCAATTGAGTTGCCGTAGATGTGATGGTTGGGGTTTGAGTCGGTGACGGTGTTTGGGTTATTGTGGCTGTCAAGGTGGGCGCAGGTGTAGCAGGTTCACCCACCACCTCAAATTTACTGGCAACCTTAAAGGTTTCACCGACAAAAATTTGCACTTCATAGGTTCCCGGAAGCCAGTCCTCTGGGTTTAATTCAGCATTCACAAATCCGACTCCGCCCGTGCCCCCATTCCATTCAATGGTTTCATAATAAATCAATTCTCCATCCCGGTACCACAGCTGGGACCATTGGGAGAAAGGTGCCATATTGGAATAGGAGAATGATCCAACAATAGTCTCAATCGGATTCTCAAAAGAATCCGAAGGATTAATGGCCTCATAATCATCGTTCAATCGTCTGGCAAAAACAATCTGGCTGAATGCGGCATCCGGATTAGGCGATACCTCTGCAGTGAATTCGTTTGTGATTACTGCGGGCATCAAAGGCGTTGGCGTAAACTGTGGCGTGACAGTTGTGGTAGGCGTCAGCGTGATTGTAGGAGTTTGGGTGATCGTTGGGGTTGTGGTTATCGTCGGCGTCAGAGTAGCAGTCGGGGAAGGTGGAAAAACACGGTAGGCTGCCGGTTCCGCAAAGGTGTTTATAAGGAAAGCGACAGCTATTACTAGTATCGCCAAAAAAGCATACTGCCAAGCTCGGCCCAGGATTTCGCGGCGTTTAAGGAAAAATTTCAGGCGGCTAGCTTCACGGAAGGCGCGAACCGCAAATAGCACAAGCGCCCCTCCCCCAACCAATAGAATGATAAAGATCGTCCTGACAGCAGTTTCTATATCCAAGTTCATTTTCTAATCCAAATCGGCCCGTATCTCTTCTCTGCGTATTTTTCTCGTAAAAGCAAGAATTTTTGGAAGAATTCCCTGGAATATTTTATATCGAAATGTGGATACGGGGTAATCATATGCGCCGATCGTTTGAATAACCCTTCCCCCTAATCCTTCCTTGAATCTGTACACGCCCCACATATTGTCCGATTCGTTAAACACATCGGGGGCTCCCCATAAATCATATATTTTACATCCAAGAGACTTGCTCCTTTTGATTGCCTCCCATTGCAAAAGATAATTCGGCATTTTTTCACGGTGTTTTTCTGTTGACATGCCGTAAAAATAATAAGACTTTTCTGCAAAATAAAACAATATTAGTCCGGCGACCGGCTCATCTTCTACTGAGGCAAGAAGAGCGACTGCTTTTTCTCCCGCCATCATTAATTTCCACAAATCCAGGTAGTAATCCTTTGGCCGAATAATGAAATCGTCCCGGACAGCCGTTTCCGCATACATTTTGTAAAGGATATCTATCTCATCAACCTCAAGCTCTCTCACACTTACTCCCTTTCGGCCTGCCAGACGGACATTGTAGCGGGTTTTCTGTTTCATATCTCCCAAAAGATCATCTTCTGATTTTGAGAGATCAATCCAAAATGTGTTCTTGTACTGAATCTGCTGAGGTGAAAGAAACCATCCTTTTTCCAAAAAGTCTGCCACAACCAGTTTCGAATTTTCCATCTGATGAAAGTTTTCTTCCCCCTTGATGCCCTCGGCAGTGATCACCCGCGGATCAGCCTTGATGAACACAGCATCCTTTTTTTCTGCATCTGCGATTAAATCAGTGAGAACTTTGTCTCTCAGTTGTTCGTTTTTCCAATCCATAATCGGACCATGGGGCACATAAGAGATACGAACTATTGGTCCAAGCGAGCTCATTTTTCTGGTCCTGGTAAGAATCATTGCCACGGCATCAATGCTCCCGCTGGATGATCTCCAGACTCTAAATTCTTTTTCCCATCCGTGCTTTTCTTTATGCTCTCCCCATTCCCAGGTTTGCAGAATGCTGGTTTGCGGAAATTTTTTAAGAGTATCGTTCCAGGTTATCTTATCCATAACAAATATTTCTTAGAGCTTATCTATTTCACGACGATTCAACCCAGACCGCCCTTTCTAAGCCTGAGCGCTGTTTTAAAAAATCGATGCAGGACAGGATAATTTATTTTTTCGAAAACTCCCGCGCTCCTCCTTATTTCACCCCCAAAGCCTCTTTTGAAACGATAGACACCCCACAGACCATCGGATCGCTTCGTAAAATAATTTTCAAGAACTTCCGAACTTTCATCAGGAATTCCCCACAAATCATATGTTTTACAGCCGCGCTCAGCCGCTAAGCGCATTGCCTCCCATTGAAGCAGATACGTTGGCATGCGGTTGCGTTCCTGGTTATTCGAAGCGCCGTAGAAATACCAGGCACGATTTCCATGATAGAAAACAATCAGTGCGGCTTGCGGCTTGTTGTCATATTCTGCAACGAGCAGATTGCACATTTCCTCTCTTGAAAATAATTTGAAAACTTGCTCATAATATTCCGGTTCATGAATTCCAAATTCATCTCTTTCCCCGGTCACTTTAATCATTTGATTAAAAACAGAAATATCTTCGGATTTGGCTACCTTCACACCCTTCCGCTCGGCAAGCCTTATGTTATATCGGGTTTTCTGCTTCATGCGTGCCAACCATTCGCCTTCATCGCCTTCAAGGGAAATGAGGATCGTTCTTCTAGGTTGTATGGCTATGTCAGCAAGCAGATAATTATCCAACTGATTGATGCAATGGGTTTCCTCCTCTTCCCAGCAATCCGGTTCCACATATAAAACGATTGATTTCTCACTACGGCATAAATTATTGATTTCCTCGATCAATGGAATCCAGTGACTGCCAACCGGTCCTTTCGGTAAATATGCAATCGAAAAACCCAAGGCAAGTTTACGTATCAAAACCTGCGCGCCTGCGTCTCCCACTTTTATATGATAAGGGATCCAACCAAATCGGGATTTAAATTCACCCCAGGTACGAGTTTGAAGAATATGGCAATTTGGATGGTCCGCCAGGAACTCATCCCATTGTTCAGGAGTTAGCATCCCCATCAGTTTATACTCGCCAAATCGCTGCTTTTATCAATCTTTACATCTGCGTTTGGAATAATTCTATTCAGGTATTGGATAATTATTTCTCCTTCCCCCTTTTCAGCCAATTCAATCAGGTCATTTACCGCCTGATCAAGATCTGATCCTTTCAATTCATCGGCTCCCTCTTCAGAGTAAATATCCGGATGCTTTGTAACTGAAAATTGCCTGCCATCATTCCAGAGATCCTCGCTCAATTTTTCTCCGTCACGTATGCCTGAATAGACAATCTCGATATCCTTTCCCGGTTCAAGCCCGGAGAGTCGGATCAGATCCTCGGCCAAATCGACAATTCGTATCTGTTTCCCCATATTCAGGATAAAAGTTTCGCCACCGTGCCCGATAGCCGCCGCCTGCAGAACAAGATGGACCGCTTCTGGGATGGTCATAAAAAAACGTTTCATCTTTGGATGAGTAACCGTGACCGGTCCGCCGTGGGCAATCTGCCTTTTAAAGAGCGGAACAACACTTCCGCGGCTTCCCAGGACATTTCCAAACCGGACTACTGAATATGAATTTTCAGTCATTGCGGATGCGTTCAATACAAGCATTTCGGCCAACCGCTTGGATGCGCCCATTACGCTTACCGGCCTGATGGCCTTGTCTGTTGAAATCAAGACCAGCTGTTCCACGTCGAAATTCAGGCAGGCTTCAATAATGTTTTTTGTGCCCAACACATTATTCAATATACAATCTTCAACATTATTTTCCATTAATGGAACATGCTTGTGAGCAGCCGCATGGAACACGATATGAGGTTTATTTCTGGAAATCTCTTGAGTGATGCGGTTTAGATCACGAATATCTGCAATCGATGCGGTCAGTTTTAATAACGGGTAGTTCTCTTTGAGCTCCAGATATGTTTCAAATATGCTGTTTTCCCCATGGCCCAATAGAATTAGTTCTGCCGGATCCCAGCGAGCAATCTGCCTGCAGAGCTCTGTTCCGATTGAGCCGCCAGCTCCAGTAACCATCACAGCTTTATTTTTTAATATAATTCCAATTTCCACATCATCGATTTGAACCGGTTCTCTTCTGAGGAGATCAGAAATTTCAACTTCTCTCAACCTGGAAACGCTGACTTTCCCTCCAAGGAGTTCATAGAGTCCCGGCATTGTCCGGTAATGGATATTATTTTTTCTGCAGACATCAGAAACGATACGGATGATTTTTCCCGGTGCGCTGGGAATCGCAATGATGGCTTCTTCAATATCCCTCAATTTAATTGTCTTTCCAAGATCCCTAAGACGCCCGATGACAGGAATACCATGAATCTGCTGTTTCAATTTATCCGGATTATCATCCAAAAACCCGACCGGTTTCAGTCCGAGTTGGGGATTCTTCTGAAGCTCTTTTGCCACAAGCGCACCGGCATCGCCGGCGCCAATAATCAATGTATTCTTGGGAGAAACATTTTCTTGAGAAATAACTGACCGGTTTTTTCCTTCTGCCAGCATACGCAGCGAATAGCGAATACCGCCTACAAAAATAATCGAAAGCACCCAGTCAATAATAAGAATAGAACGCGGAAATGCTACAAAAATTCTGTTTTCAAAAAGTAAAAGCATCACCGCAGATACAGCAGCCGAGGAAACCGTTACTGCAGCTACAATTAACCGCAGTTCCCGCATACTTGCATAAATCCACATGCGCCTGTACAAGCCAAAGAGATAATAAATGACTGGTTTCAAAACCAAAGAAAGGCCAAGCATCCAAAGGAGGGAAATGTAGTAATTGAAGAAAACCGCCAAGAGTTCCACGCGAAGAATGTAGGAACCTATGACAGAAAACAGAATTAGAATAAGGTCTGCGGCAAGAATATAACGGTTTCTTAGGTTAAATTTTCTTTTCATCATTTAAATTCCATGGAATCCTGCTATAGCGCCCAGGGTCCGGATAATGATCATAATATCAAGCATAATATTGCGATGCATTACATAGTAAAGGTCGTGCTCCAATTTTATTGCTGTCTCTTCAACATTTGAAGCATACTGGTAATTTATTTGGGCCCAGCCCGTTACACCGGGTCGTACAAACAACCTTGCCCGATAGAAAGGGATTTCTTTTTGGAGTTTTTCTACCAATTCGGGCCTTTCTGCGCGCGGTCCAACCAATGAAATATCCCCTTTAATAACATTGATAAACTGTGGCAACTCGTCAAGGTGGCTTTTCCTTAGAAAACGGCCCACTGTCGTCGCCCGTTCATCATTTTCAACCGCGAATCTTGGGACACCATCTTTCTCTGCGTCCTTATGCATGCTTCTGAATTTAAGCAAAACAAAGTTTTTGCCGTTCGCACCAACCCGTGTCTGCTGGAATAAGATGGGCAAACCGTCATCTATGATAATGAGCAAGGCTATCAGGGGGAAGAAAATAAATAATAAAATAAGACCAATCAGGGCGCCAAGAATATCCATCAGCCTCTTGATAAGTTCATAACTGCCCGAGGCATGGGATCGATCAACAAATGTACGCAGAAGCCAATCATCTGCCAGGAGATTGATGGGCACACGGCCGAATAGTTCTTCATAAAGGACGGGCATGGTGGTCACTTCGACCCCCTTTTCCTCTGCAGCCAAAATGGCAGCATTCAGTTCGGGTTTCATATCACCCGAGATCGCAAAGATTAGATCAGTTACATGCTGCTTTTTGATTATCTGCAGCAACTCTCCGCTGTTTCCCAGAACTGGTAAATTTGATACTGTTCTTCCATTTTTCTTCGGATCATCGTCAATATATCCAATCAATGAGAATGGCGGAGGGGAAAGCTTCTGAATCATCTCTGCAAGTTCGGAGCCGCCATGCCCAGCTCCTATGATCAACACGCGTCTTAAAAATGCCGGGGCAGTAAAAATCTGAATGTACAAAAGCCGCCACAATAATGTCAGAAAAGCCGCGGCGGCTATGAAGATTGCAACACCCCGCCTGGGCAAGGATTTCGGTTCGGAAATGAAAAAGATGAAAAAATATATAAAAGCGCTGATTGCGACCGCAACACCAATCCCGCGGAGTGTATCAATTCGTCTGCCAGCTCTCCTTGTGTCATAAAGCTCAATAAGGAGGAGTAGCCAGACAAAAGGCAGAAAAAAGAACCAGTCTGGAGGGCGTTCACGAAGAAATTCTAGCGTAAAGTCCAGCCACTGATCTCCTCTTGCCCAAAAATAGAGAGCAATGATCATAGCAGCCGCTACCATCAGTGAATCACCAATGAGCAATATAAATCGACGCTCATTGGGGGTTATCCGCCAGAGAGGTTTTTGAGATTCTTGAAATTCAGTCATTAATAGTTGTTTATGAAAAGACTCCTGAATAGACTAAATAAAAAACCGCCTCCCCAGGAAAAATGCACGACCATAAATGCAATGGTCATATTCATTAAACAAATATCCCTTTTTTTTACAACCTCGGCAAGACTCGCACTGATCAAGATTAGAAGATAAAAAGATAGCCCTGCCCCAAGTATTATACGGGCAAAAGGAACGAAAAAAGACAAAACTGCTAGCAGAAGAATCATACTGAGAAATATCGGTGGCAGCGCCTGCCGAAACCGTAAACTAGAAGGGTGCCTGCAAAGCATCTTGAATTTCCAGAATCCATATCGCCAATACTGACATGCCAATTCTTTTATATTTTGCCTTGCATAATATACTGAACGGATCCTGGTATCCAGCCAAATCCTGCCACCGCTCTTGCGCAAACGAGTATTAAACTCGTAATCCTCGTTAGCCCGCAGGGATTCATCAAATCCGCCCAAACTCAGAAACTGGTCCTTCCGAAAAGCGCCAAATGGAACTGTGTCGGCATATTCGCTCTTTAAAGAAATACGATATTTCGCATCCCCCGCACCTAGTGGATGAGAGACAGTTTTCGCAATAGAGCGGCTAATACAGGTATCGGATCCGGGATGAATTTCCCAAATTCCGCCCACATTTTCTGCAATCCCGCTTTTTAATATCTC
>CAYPPV010000054.1:0-9426 GCA_964412705.1 uncultured Pelolinea sp.
ACTGGGCAGAAAGAAAATCATCATAGGCGGATGGATTGTTTATGCGCTGGTTTATCTTGGTTTTGCCCTGGCAGGGCAGGCATGGCATTTATGGGCGCTTTATATCGTATATGGAATTTACTACGGGCTGGCGTATGGAACATCCAAGGCGCTGGTGGCTGACCTGGTATCTCCCGAGCTGAGAGGAACTGCGTACGGTACCTACAATGCCATACTGGGAATCATTGATTTTCCCGCATCCTTAATTGCAGGCATTTTATGGCAGGGAGTAGGCGGCTGGAAGGGTTTTGGCCCCTCAGCGCCATTTTTCTTCGGGGCGGGGCTTGCGCTACTTGCAGCGATTCTGATGGCTATCTGGCTGCCGAGGGCCAGAAAAGGAACCGCTGAACAAAAAACGGGTTAGATTTAGAGGATTCAAGAAAAATCAAATTCCAAGGAAGGATGGAATGGCTTTCGTTGTCGGCAATCTGAAAATAGGGAATATCTGGAAAATGCAGACGGAAGTGTTCAATTTAATCATCAGCCATTTCAACCGCTATCCCAAAATGGAAATACAGGATGTGTATAAACTGCTCTATCAGGGGGCGCTGGGACCGGAACATATCATTGATTCACAAGAATCTTTTGAAGCGAGATTGAAAAAGGAATTGGAAGAGATGGAACCATTAGCGGGAGATATCCCGCTATGGGAAAATATCCGGCCAGACGGAGAACTGGTGAGGATAAACCTGGCTCCTTTCAGGGCGAAAGGTGGAACTGAGCAAAACCTGGCAACGCTTTGTTTCTGGACAGCGTCTTCTTTTAATGGCGTGCGAAACGATTTAATTGACGCATGGAATACCTTCGGGCGAATATGCGGCGACAACCGGATTAGAAAATTCAGTTCAGAAAATTACTCCACATATTCTTCTTTCCTGGAGAAAAACAATTATCCGGCAGTTAGCCATTCGGAAATTTACCGAAATTCATATCATCCCGCTTACCGGCTGGTGCGAAGGGAATTTCTCGCCCTGGCAACCCAAAAGGAAAAATGAAAGCAACCTATTCATTGGAGTATAATGGTCGCAATTTGTCTTAAGTTCAGGACAAAAAAATTCAGGAGGTTCAATGGCTGTTCATTTGTATTTGTCACTCATCCCGGAAGCGTTGATTGCTTCGATGCTGGAGCCAGAAGAATTCGGAACTTATTACGCGGTTGGCACCGAAAAAAAATCGCGGGGTCAGGCGATTTTCTTCGAAATCGACCCGAAATTCCGCAGTGAGCTGTTCCGGATTGAAGAGGCCCTGGAACGGTGCGTTCCCCATGATGACGGTTCTCCCAAGCGTTCAATCTATGTTGCAATTTATAGGGTGCTCGAAAATATTCCTTTAAAGGCAATCCAAAAACTGTACCTGACCACCCAGGATGGGCGCACCCTTGGAATAGAAGCTGCATCCAAATTACCTAAAGAGGAAAACGGGCTGCACCTGTACAGGGAAATTTCTCCAGTTCCGCCGCTTGTTGTCAGCACACTGGGCCCAAAATCTTTTTACGAACTGATTGTCAAGAATCCAACTAGCCTGGTGAAAGTGCCTGCGATCTGTTTTGCGGAATTGCGACTTGGCAATCTGGCAACTGATCCTCTCCTCGGGGATGTCGGCGACTTGCCGTACGCGAATATGGAGCATTTGCGGAAATGCCTGATTGACCTAAAAACCAAACGCGTAAGCACAAAAATGGTTGACCGACTGCCAACCAGCGGCATTCCATACCGGACCATCAAGAATGGCTTCTTTGTCGGGAACGAAAAAAAACTGATGTATTTCCCGCTTCCGGAAGAAGAGGAACTGGTTGACAAGCACTACCGCTGGTGGCGCTCTGCAACCATGTAGTTTATAAATCCAGGGAAATCAATTAGCTGGTAATCCAGATGGATTAAGTGTGAAATCAAATAAAGACAAGAGGTGATTGCATGGAACAAACATGGTTATACATTGGCATTGGCGCGGGAATCCTTTCAGTCGGGATAGCTGTTATCCTTTATTTCTGGGTCTTACGCCAGGATGACGGAAATGAGCGGACACGGGAAGTTGCGGGGTGGATCCGGGAAGGAGCGGCATCTTACCTGAAAAGACTATATCTGGCGCTTACGCTCGTGTCTGTTGTGTTGAGTTTTATCATCGCTATCGTTTTCAGTTTTGACTTGACCGCGATCGGCAGTGGAAGCGCGGATGTCCGCCCTTTAAACGGCCTCATCATGGCGGTAGCTTTTATAGCGGGTTCTCTGTGTTCAGCTGCCGCTGGATATATGGGAATGACAATAGCAGTACAGGCCAATGTGCGAAGCGCGGTGGGGATTTCTGAAAACCTGAACCATGGATTCCGGATTGCCTTTTATGCAGGGTCAGTAATGGGTTTGACCATGGTAGGCCTGGCGGTAATTGGTATGTGCGTGATTTTCCTATTTACCGGAAACCCCGAGATTGTACTAGGGTTCAGCTTCGGCGCTTCTGCCCTGGCCTTGCTTGCCAAGGCTGGGGGCGGCATCTACACCAAAACCGCGGATATCGCAGCGGACCTGGTGGGAAAGATAGAGGTCGGAATCCCGGAGGATGACCCGCGGAACCCCGCGGTTGTCGCGGATAATGTGGGTGACAACGTCGGTGATGTCGCCGGCATGGGAGCTGACATTTTTGACAGCTACGTCGCCAGCGCTGTGGCCGCTATGCTGCTGGGTTCTGCTATTGGGGGACCGGACCAATTGAAATATACGGTTTTCCCGCTTATTCTCTGCACGCTGGGAATTTTTGCCTCTCTAATAGGAATCCAGTTTGTGCGCGTGGGAAAGGATGGCAAACCGGGAACAGCGCTGAATATGGGGACGATTTCAACAACTCTAATCTTCAGCGCCATGGTAGCCGTGCTGGTTATTTTCGGGGGATATGATTTCAGCGTCCTTTGGTCTACTCTGATCGGCCTGGTGACGGGCGTTGTGATCGGTTTTACCACTGAATTCTTTACATCAGAAGATTTCAAACCTGTTCTTGAGACTGCAAAGGTTTCCGATTCGGGAGCGGCCATCACTATTATCACCGGGTTCAGCTACGGGCTTCTGAGTATTTTTCCCTCCATTATCGGCATAGCAGTTGCGACACTTGCCTCTTTTTATATTTCCCAGGCCTCAGAGGTTATTACGGGGATCTACGGCATTGGCATCAGCGCGGTGGGTATGCTGTCCATCAGCGGCATGATTGTTTCATCGGATGCTTATGGACCTATCGTTGACAACGCAAGAGGTATCGCGGAAATGGCGGGCATGAAACACGAAGTAATCGAGCGGGCGGATGTGCTGGATTCCGCCGGAAACACTGCCAAAGCTATTACAAAAGGTTTTTCAATCAGCGCGGCAGCATTGACTGTGCTGGCGTTGTTCGCCGCATATTCCGAAGTGATTGAGGCGAGGGGACTGTCCGTTGACATCAGCCTCAGAAATCCCCTGGTAGTGGCCGGCGTTTGGCTGGGCGCTATGACCCCGCCTATTTTCAGCGCGCTTACCATGCTATCCGTAACACACAATGCTTTCGATATGATCGAAGAGATAAGAGAACAGTTCAAGGAAAAGCCCGGAATTTTGGCTGGAACTGAAGTGCCGGATTATGCCAAGTGTGTCAGCCTTGCGGCGCAGGGTGCGCTTTCTTCTCTAGTGCTGCCGGCATTTTTGGCAGTCGGCCTTCCGCTCCTGGTGGGGTTCCTACTCGGACCGGACGCGCTCGGTGGATTCCTGGGAGGCGCGATCTTCACCGGTGTCATCTTCGCCCTGTTGATGGCGAATGCCGGAGGGCTTTGGGACAACTCCAAGAAGTACATAGAAACCGGACAGTTCGGCGGCGTCGGTTCGGATGCGCATAAGGCGAGCGTGGTCGGCGATACGGTGGGCGATCCATTCAAGGATACGGCCGGACCATCGCTGAATACCCTGATTACGGTGATGTCCCTGGTTTCCTCACTGTTTGCCCCGTTAATTGCCGCATTCCATTTTTTTTAAAAAAATTCAGACAGATAAAAAGGCAGCATCCATATTCACAGGGAAGCTGCCTTTTTCTTTTATGAGCGTTTGTATGATGTTTAAAAATTAATGCCGATATTTTTCAATGATCATGGAAACCACTTCCGGATCAATCCGATTTGAAGAAGCAAGAATGGACTCCCGGAAATCTGGCAATTGAATGGTTTGCATCCGGTCGAGGATCATGTATGTCAGATCCTCTCCAATGATGTGGATATTCCAGAGAACGAGGATGGCTGAAGCTGCCAGAGCGGCCAATGCTTTCCCGGATATGCTTTGAAAAACAGGTGAAGCGGCTAAAAATATCACCCATCCCACCTGGGCAAGATAGAGCGTGCGGTAGCGGAAGACCTGGAAATGGACCAGGGCATTCAGGATAATGAGAACAATCCCAACCTTTTGATACAACCCCATTTTTTTCTTCCAAGCTAAAACAGTTAGGAGGACGGCTGAAAGTGTTAATACAACTGTGTTTGCTAGCGTACCGATCAGGGATACTTTTCCCTGACCGTCGAATACAGGCAGAAAAACAGCAATGATATTTTTGATGACGTTTTCCATAGGCGCCAGGAATCGGTAGAATCCCGAGAGTTCAGTGGGATTTTCATAGTAGCGATAACCGAAAATATAACCAGCCTCGTCGTATGTGCCGGCGCTGGATCCGAAAATGATCAACCGGAAAACCAGATATACCAGAACAAGGCCTCCCAGACCGGCAAAAGCGCCCCAATTCTTTTTGGAAAAGCCTTCCCGGAAGAAAAGAAATATTATTGAGATGAGAGGGACAATCACTCCGGATTCCTTGCTCATTAATGCAAAAATAGATAAAGCCAATAAGATCAGGAAGCTTTTCTTTTTTTCTGATGAGAGGTATATGAGATTGATCAGCAGGAAAAATCCTGCGAAAAGTGTCGGGCGGTCGGATACCCAGGTCGGGGGAGAAAAGGTGTATAGCGAAACCATCGCCAATGCCGAGAAAGAAAAGGCGAGGAAATGATTGGGTTGAAACCGGGAAATGAATATGTATAAGAGAACAATCAACAAAATGTGCAGAATGATATTGATCAGCTGGTTGGGACCGGATGAAACCCCAAAGACCTGAAAGCCGATCCAGAGCGAAAGAGAGTGAAGCGGCCGGTATCCGTAATTGCCAAAGCCCCAATCCTGAATGAAAAAGTTGAAGGGATTGGTTGTGTTTTTGACATGTGATAGAAGAACCAAATCATCAAAATCCACCGGAACAAGCCGGAGCGCTGGGTTATAGAACGCGTATCCCAGAAAAACAAGACCAAGGATAGCAAGAATATCAGATTTTTTGGATACCAGATATTTAGTCATTTTGACAGCTGGCGCATTCATCCATTCACCTCCTGTTTTAAATAGGCCATATTTGAATTATAAACAGGCCTGTACGTTAATAATGAAATACAAATAATAGAAGCTTGTTTAATTGCCATCAACTGAATAGGCGACCAATTCCTTGTTTTCACTGAGAAATACCAACTTCCAATTTGAAGGCGGAGAGGCAATATATTCTGGAATGTCTGACCGGTCAGGATTTAAAAAATAACGGTTAATAACGACCAGCCCACTTATTATTTTTTCCTGATCAATAAAATCCCCTTCCGGCGTATTTAAGTGGCGGATTTTACCAGCCCAAATATCTCTTCCAAAGGATGTTTTTGTGTACATTGGGATGTCCGCTGTTCCCGCGCGGTTTCCCGAAGAGGTGAGCCAGATCTGGTCCCATTCTTCAGAGGTGCCCCTGAGAAAATCCCGGAATTCCAGATATTGGTCACTCCCATAGCGGATAAATTTATAAAAGCCGGTTAAATATTGGAAGCTTTGAAATGCGGTAAAAATCCAGAAAATTGACAGAGAAATTACTATTGCCTTTTCTCGCAACTTATTTTTGGAAGAAATTTTATTTACTATTCGAAAAACCAACCCCTCAATCCCGACCAAACCAGCAATGACCAGAGGGGGGAGGATAAGAAGCCAATACCGGAAGAGATGCAAACGGATCAGCGTGCGGTCCGTCCAGTTAAAAATTACCGGCAGCAAAGCTGCTGTTGTAAGGAGGGCGTATCCAGAAACAAGCCAAATAAATAACACAAAGGCGCTTTTTTTACCCTCTTCTACAGCGAGAGTGGGGGACAGAACTGCAGTAACCATCAGAAATATATAGGATTCCGCCTTGTACCTGTCCAACAAGATGAAAAGAAGCGAAAAAATTTTTGTGACGTTTCGTTCTATGTTTCCAGCCGTGGGGCGGGGTTCCGCACTGATAAAGCGAATGAATGGATTCCCATATAAGATCGAACCGTACAGGAATTCAACAAGCAGAACTGCCAATAACCCAATGACAAGAGAGACAGCTTTTTTGTGGGGAATCTGCTTTACCCAAATTACCAGAAAAGACACGGGGAGGACCAGCAACATGTACTCCCGGATGAGATACGACCAGCCCAGTAAAACCCCGGAAAGAAACAGCGTGAAATTCCACCAAGAATTATTGCGTTTTTGCCCATAATCTGAAGAAGCGACCAATCCGATCGCAAGCGTTGAAAAACCGACTGAAGGGACATCGGGCAGCAAATGGCCGGACTCCAGCAAGAGACCGGGCATGACTAGCATAAACAGGGAGGCGAAAAAAGCCGTTCTTCTGGAAAACATACGGAGGGTAAATATAAAAGTGCCCGCGATCAGCGCCGCCATGCCAATGACCGGAAGCGCGTAATACGCAAATTCTGAGTAATCAAAAACCTGAATAAATACTGCTGTGGGTATGACCAAACCCAGACGGAGCGCGCGGTGATTGGCAGGGAGCGGCTTTTGAAAGAAAGATGAGGCGTATTGAAAATATTCCAGCTGGTCGCTGAGTATGGGCGGATTGAGGAAATAGAGCTGAATGAGTATAGAGATTGATACAAGGACCAGCACCAAAATCGAATCCAGACATTTTTTCCCCATATGCTATTTTAGCATGGCAGCAAAAAAGACCAATTAGTTTAAAAAGTCGTTTGGTTAATTATGAGATTATTGTGCCTTAAATGGTTACAATCATCTCTATGGAAGCAGATTTAGGGAAAATTTCCCTTTTCGCCCACCAGCCGGATCAGTTGCTCCAAAAAATAGGTCAACTTGCCCGGATAAAAAGATTTGAAAAAGGAGAAGCGATTATATGGCAGGACGACCCCAGCCGGGCTGTTTATTTTATTTTGGAAGGTAAAGTTGAAATTTTTAGAATTGGTCCCGGGGGAAGAGAACAAATCATTTCACGCCTTTCGGCTGGAGAAGGATTCAATATCGCTCCGATCTGCCTTGATGATGCCGGGAATCCGGCAAATGCGCGGGCGATCAATGATACAGACTTGTTGATTCTCAGGAAGGAAGATTTTGTTTCCCTGCTTAAAAGCGACGCCACCTTTTTCTTCCAGGTTCTGCGGTATGTCTCCAAACGACTGCTGTTTATGACAGAAATGGTGGAGACTCTGTCTCTTTTCTCTGTGAAGCAGCGGCTGGCGAAATTCCTGATTGAGCAGGCAGACGCACAGACCGGTCTGGAAACCTGGACGCAAGGGGATATTGCCAGGAGCCTGGGGACCGTGCGGGAAGTGGTGGCGAGGATGCTGAAGGAATTCGAGAGGGAGGGGCTGATAAGCATCGAGAGAAACCGCATTCAGCTCGCGGACCGGAAGATACTTGAGGATGTGATCGAAAAATGCGGATGAGACTTAAGTCACAGACAAAATCCCCTTGAAATATTAGGATTGCTCTAAAAGGATTTGAAATGGCAAATACCGCATTACCGGAAATCAATAAGGACTTGTGCACCCTGTGCGGCACGTGCGTTTCGGTATGCCCGGAAGACGCGCTGGCGGTGGGGGATGGAGAGGTTTTCTACATCCGCCCGGAACACTGCGCATACTGCACGGCCTGCGAGGAAGTCTGCCCGGAAAACGCGATTACATGCGGTTTTCAAATCACCTGGAAATAAACTTTCAAAGGAGCATCCATGAGTGAATTCATTAATAATAACCAGACAAAAAGGAAAGAGGCAATCAAAGAAGCCCTTAAACAGATTCACGCAGGCGTACCATATGAGGAGGTCCGCTCTTTGTTTGCCGAAGTGCTGCAAAATGCCAGCTCACAGGAGATTGCAGATATTGAGGAAGCGCTGATATCAGAAGGGCTGCCAGTAGAGGACATCCAGTATCTTTGCGATGTCCATGTGGCCCTTTTCAGGGATTCACTTGACCAGCAGGCCGCACCGGAAATGATGCCGGGACACCCTGTTTATACATTCCGGGCAGAAAATGAGCTGGCAAATCTGGTTTTGAATGAGGTAAGAAAACAAGTTGAAAAATTCTACGGGAATCCGGATAAAGAAGAAAAAGAAAAACTCCTGGAACAGTTGAAAAAACTGAGAGAATATGACAGGCATTATGAAAGAAAAGAAAACCTGTTATTTCCATATCTTGAAAAATATGGTTTCACGGGACCATCATCCGTTATGTGGGGCATCCATGATGACGTCAGGAAGGCATGGAAGTGGATGATCAAGGCACTTTCCAGCGCAAATGGGAACCTGAAGGAAACTGCCAAATCAGTAAAAGAAAAATTTGTTCCAATGGAGAACATGATCCGGGAAATGTTCTACAAGGAAGACCGTATCCTGTTTCCGAACGCTTTGGAAAGGATGAGTGAAGAGGACTGGCTGGCCGTTTACAGCCAGGAAGAGGAGTTCGGTTTCAGCTTTGTCGAACGGGGGAAGGAATGGCAAGGAGAAGAAAAAACGAATACTGCCCCATTTAGAGATAAAATAAAAGAAAATGAAGAGGAGAGAAAAAAAATGACAAATTTACCGCTTGACACCGGCGACCTGACCATCCAGCAAATCAATTTAATGCTGGCCAGACTGCCGGTAGATATCACTTTCGTGGATGAAAACGACACCGTTCGCTATTATTCGGATACGCCCGAGCGCGTATTCAAGCGGACGCCGGCTATTATTGGACGCAAGGTGCAGAACTGCCACCCTCCGGCAAGCGTTGACAAGGTGGTTGAAATCGTGGAGGATTTTCGTTCAGGTAAAAGAGACCTGGCGGAGTTCTGGATCCAGTTGAACGAGCGCCTGATCTATATCCGCTACTTCCCGCTGAGAGATTCGGAAGGGAACTACCGCGGAACCATCGAGGTTTCCCAGGATGTCACCAATATCCGCAAGCTGGAAGGGGAGAAACGGCTGCTTGATAGTTAGCTGCAGCAGACTCCGCGCAAGCGGAGTTTTTTATTTTTGACAGTGCTTGCATACACCGTACAAAATGAGGTGCGTGGTTTCAACACGGAAATCATAGGCGTTTTGGATACCGGAGAA
>CAYPPV010000055.1:0-9109 GCA_964412705.1 uncultured Pelolinea sp.
CCGATTTCGGTATCTTGATTCCTAATTGCTCTGCAGCTTTATACTGGATTTTTTTATCCATAATCCCTGATAGCACATCTATGTCCGGGAAGGAAAAAATAAAATAATTTTTTAATCTATTTTTCGCTTCGGAAAGCAGCTTTAGATATGTATCATCCGTAAGAAGAAGTACGCCTTTTTTATTTAGATAACCCCCGATTCTTTCCATATAATCTATAAACTCCTTGGGTTTATCCCATGGCGTTGGGCAGATCAGACTTGCCCCCGTATACCTAGAGGATAGCGCAGCGCCTTCTTTCGTGTGATTGATCACAACAGACTTGACTCCCTGGGTTCCCAGCCCCCTCACAATTCCCAGACTGTTGACCCAGTTGCCGTCAAGGACAACGGGCAAATGGTAATCCGCTTTTTGGATGAATTGAAGGTCTTTCTCGGGAATATTTATCCCATTTTGCATAGAGCAATTTTACTTGCCGTTTTCCCCAAAACGCTTCACTTCCAACATGGAATAGAGTTTGTGCCACAATTTCATAAATTCCGGGGTTTCCGGCAGGCGAGGGCGCGGAATTACTACAGGCACGATTTCCTTGACTCTCCCGGGATTGGCGGACATCACCAAAACACGGTCGCCTAACAGGATCGCCTCCTGGATATTGTGCGTGATGAAAATGATGGTTGTGCCCAGTTTCTGCCAGATCCTGATCAGCTCCGACTGGAGGATGGTCCGGGTCTGGGCATCCAGAGAGCCAAATGGCTCATCCATCAGGAGAATTTCCGGTTCAAGTGAAAGCGATCGTGCAATCGCCGCCCTTTGTTTCATGCCTCCTGACAGCTGATGGGGAAACGCGCGTGCAAACTTTTCAAGATTCACCAGCTCCAGATATTTACCTGCAATTTCTTCTCTCTTTTCGCTGTCGATTCTGCCGACCTTTAGCGCGAATTTTAGGTTTCCGATTACCGTGCGCCAGGGGAAAAGCTGGTCGAATTCCTGGAAAACCATTATCCGGTCAGGGCCGGGATTGACAACTTTCTTCCCCTTCAATTCAATCTGTCCTCCAACCGGTTTTTGGAAACCGGCGATGGTGCGTATGAGCGTGCTCTTGCCACAGCCGGATGGTCCCAAAACGGTCAGGAATTCACCTTCCTGAACAGAGAAATTAATATTTTCCAATGCCTGAATATTGCCGTGCTCTCCGATGAAATTGACACTTAAATCCTGTACTTTTACGATTTCCTGCATCACTATGATCTCCTGACAACCATGCCCCAGCGATGTATGGTGCGTTTTTCCACTTGGGCAAAAATGAAATTTTCAACGAATATGCCGATAAAAATAATTACAAACAAAGCCGCAAATACAGAGGGGGTTTCCAGAAAAAACCGTTTCTGGTAAATGAGCCATCCAAGGCCGCCCTTGCCGCCTGAAGCGCCAAATATCATCTCGGCTGCTACCAGTGAGCGCCACGCATTGGACCATGCGATCTGAAACCCCGTCAGGATGTAGGGGAACGCGGAGGGAATCATGACGGATGAAACGAGGTTCAGTCCTCTCACGCCAAGATTTCTGCCAACCTCCAGCTGGGTACGGGAAACAGCCCGGAAACCCGTATAGGTGTTGAGAATCAGGGGCCAGATGATTGAATGCACCAGGATGAAAATGACCGATTCCTTACCGATGCCAAACCAAAGCAGAGCGATAGGAAGAAGCGCAACACCCGGCAGGGGGTGGAAAATAGTCGTGATGGTTTTCATAAAATCCGCCACCAATGGGGAGAGCATAGATAAGGCGGTGAGCACAAAAGCCAGCAGGCAGCCAATACCAAGGGCAGTCCCGATTAAATAAAAAGAATAGGAAGTGTGCTTCCATAACTCCCCTGTGGAGATTGAGTCTATTAACGCTTCCCAAATCGAAACCAAGTCCGGCAAAATCAGTTTAGAATATCTGCCGCTGGCGGCGAGAATCTGCCAGACTGCTAATAAGCCAGCAATGAAAATGAATTGGCGGGCATATTTGTTGTAGTAAATTTTTCTCAAAGTTTTCATTATTTAATTGATTGCCTTTTTATTTGTGAAATGATGGATGTTGCGGAGAGGGCATGCAGAAAATTTCCAGGATTTGCAGATCGAACATACGGCAAGAATTAGCGGGTATCAATACAGAACCAAAATCCGCGCCCCTGTGTGTTCCGGAAACGGTGATTACTGGTTGGCCGCACGGAACCGTTCCTGTATCTGCTGCCATCATCGCCATTTCAACCGCAACTTTCATGCCCTGGCCGAAAAGCCTGAACACATTGGCGATAATTTCATCTACCTGAATGGAGCCCAGCGAATTTTTTATCGCTCGGTTTACACCACCAAATGAGTGCTGGGCTGTGAGAATTTTCCCGCCGTTGGATTCGACGTAAATCCGGGCTTCTTGTGAAAATTCCTGTAAATTCGGCTCCAGGTATCCCTGTGCATGAGTGATAACGACTATATCCAGATCTTTTAAAATATCAAGCGCCTTTTTAGCGGTACTGCCTGTAGTGGATGCAACTAGCACTGTACTGATTGACAGTTCGCGTGATTTTTCCAATGCGAGTTGAAGCGTTTGGTCCGTATTGGATTTTCCGGGTTTTGCAAACAGGGTTGTTTTTGAAATAATATTGTTCATAGTTGGTTTTCCAAAGAAAAGATTTTAATGGAAAAAATTAAATGCAGGGGAGGCTCTGTAAAATAGCCTCCCCGAAAATAAATGGGTGAATTTAATTATTCAGATACAGGTCTGTACTGAAGTGTTTCCAGCACTCCTTCTTCGCCTTGGGCTGCACCCAAAGCCGCGGAGATATTCGGGAAAGAGAGATCCGAAATTTTTTCCGGAACATTTTCAATATATCCCGCATCCTGCATGAAATCTGAAAATCCCATCAATCCAAGCGGGGTGGTCACATAATTCATGCCCGGCCACGTGAGATATTCTAGCGTAGTTTCTTCATCCAGGGAAAAACTGGGCGCCAGGATTTTTGCCGCTTCCTCAGGATTTTCATTGATGAAGTCCGTTGCTTCCGCTATCCCCATAACGAAAGCTGAATACGCCTGCGGCGCGTTCACGAACAGGTCTTCGGAGGCAACCGCTATAAGGAATGTGAATTCCGTACCGAAAGCATCTGTACCGTCAACAACTGTTTTAATCCCTTCGGACTTCAATTCTTCAAAATTGTAAGGCGGAGAAGTGAAGTGGGCTGTGATATCGCTCTTATTCATCAGGGCAGCCGCCGCATCCGGATGGGCCATGGCCACACCGATGTCATCCAGCGCGGTTGGGCTTCCCAGTTCTTTTTCAGCAGCCATGGAAAGCAAAATGTGCTGTATGCTTCCGGGAGAAGGATATGCCACCCTGTCCTCATTAGTCAGGTCGCTTAGGCTGTTTATCTCCTCTTTATAGGTCTGCATCGTCAGGGGCATCACACACATGCCGGAAGCCACTTTCCAGGGAACACCAGCGTCCCATCCAATAAGGAAGGGAGGTATACCCATCACTGCCACATCGACCTCACCGGCAATAAATGCCTCTCTAATGGCTCCGCCGGATCCCAGTTGCAGCCATTCCACCTGCAGCCCGGGATTATATTTCTCAAATAAATCCAATTCGTCTGCAATGGTCAGCGCTGCGTATCCAAGCCCAAACTGTTGCGCGACGCGCATGGTTACCACCTCTCCGGTCTGCGAAGATTGTTCGGGTTCTGTTGTTGCTGCCGCCGGTGCGCAGGATGCAAAAAGAACACCTATTAATGTCAGAACAACTGCTGTTTTTTTCATTTGACCTCCAATTTACAATTTGACAGTCATTATAAAACATGATAATAATAGTTGGCGAATAAGAATATCTTATAGTAATGGGAAGTTCACAACAATCTTATTATCGAAATGGCTTTTATGCTTCACCGGGAGTGGATTAAATGATACGGATAGACCACTATGTTTCCTTCTGCAAAATCATAGAACTGGGGAGCTTCTCAGCTGCGGCAGAGGTGTTGGGGATTTCCCAGTCGGCTATCAGCCAGCAGATGAAAACATTGGAGAATCTATACGGATCAAGTCTGCTCCACAGATCAGGAAGCAGGGTGCTGATGACAGAAGACGGGGAGAAGCTTCAAGAATACGCCCTGCAGATTCTTTCTTTATACGAACGCTCTATGACAATAAAGAAGCAAAAAATGGATGTGCTGTCCGGTAGGATCGCTGTCGGTGCGAGTTCCGGTCCTGCGGAATTTCCTGTTCCTATCATCATGGGATTGTTCAAAAAAAAATTCCCGGGGGTAAAGCTGTCACTGCATGTAAACGATTCCTCCCAAGTAATTGAGGATGTGCTCAAACAGAAAATCGAAATTGGTTTTGTAGGGATGGAAATAAAAAACCGCTCGCTTGATTTCAAACCCTTTTTCAGAGATCAGATGATCTTCGTTGTGCCTTCCGAACATCCATTTGCTGAAAAGAAAAAAATAACCTTTGAGGAGTTTCTGTCATGCCCGCTTATCATCCAGCAGCGGGGAGCGGGCATCACAGAATTTTTTCTCAAACTGCTGGCAAAGCAGGACATCCGCCTTAAAGATTTAAATGTCATCATGGAGCTCGGTCTGCAGGACTCAACCAAGGCGGCAGTAATGGGAGGATTTGGCACAGCTTTTATCTCCCTTCTGGGCGGGATCAGGGAGCTCAGGAGCGGCGATCTGGTTCACGTTGAGATTGAAGGGCTTCAGATGGAGCGCCCGCAGTATCTGTGTACAAACAGGTCTGTGCCGCTTTCAAATATTGCGGTGAAATTTCTCGAATTTGCAAAAAGTAAAAGAGAAACAATTATTTCAGATAGTTTGGTTGCCCAAAAATCAAGGTGACTAAATCATTTGTCAATTTTCATGAAAATTCCCTGATTATGTGGAAAAAGTTAAAAAGGATATAAAATTCTATCGTTATGGCAAGAATTGACCAAATCATGTCTTTCTGCAAGGTGGTTGAGTTGAGAAGTTTCTCCCTGGCTGCGGAAGCCATGCTTGTCAGCCAACCCACCATCAGCATGCAAATAAAAAGTCTGGAGGAGGAACTCGGAAGCGAACTGCTGCACCGTGAAGGGCAAAAGATCGTGCTCACTGAAGATGGGGAGAAGGTTTTCCCGGAATTCCTAAAAATTATTTCCTCTTTTGAAAAAGCAAGGCAGTCAATTTCTTTTACAAATTCGGACATAAGGGGCACATTGCTGATTGGTGCCAGCTCTGGTCCGGCGGAAAGCCTTTTACCGGTAATTCTTGGAGATTTCAAGGAAAAAAACCGGGGCGCGAAAGTGCGGATGATCGTCGGGGATTCAAGTGAAATTATTGACAAAGTATCCTCTGAAGCAATTGAGATGGGTTTTGTGGGAACAAAACGCAGGGACAGCAGGCTCGCGTTCAAATTTTTTGCAAATGATCCGCTAGTTCTAACCTGCCGACCGGATCATTCCGCAGCCAAAAATCGGGAAATTGATTTTAATATGCTGCGGAGAATTCCTTTGATATTACAGCAGGCGGGATCAGGCGCTACCATTAATCTGCAGGAATCACTATCAAAATCCGGTATCCGGATTGCGGAACTCAATCTGTTCATGGAACTTGGGTTACAAAGTTCGGTTAAATCAGCCGTTCTGGCTGGTTACGGCGCAACTATTATTTCAAAAGCGGGCGTTGAAAGGGAGTTATCCAGTGGAGATTTGGTAGAAATAAAAGTGAGACATTTGGACCTATCTAGAGAGATTTACATTTGCGTGAATAAAGATATTCCTTTGTCCAATCTGGCGGATAGATTCTTGAAATTCTCCAAATCTTTGAATAAGTAATCAGCAATGATCGATGTTTTTATCCTCAAAGTCCTGAATAAAGTCAAACATTAATGACCACCACTATATGTCTATAAAAAAATCCTATTTGCTTGCAGCCAGGGAGAAGCGATATAAATTCGCTCAGGAAAAAAAAGAGGTGAAAAATGTTGGAAAAAATCCTAAAAGTCAAGCAACTAGTACTTCTGCCAGTCTTAATATTCACGCTGTTAATCACTTCCTGCCAGCCATCCGAATCTGGCACGGAATTACAGGAATTGCGGTATGGAGGGCAGCTTTATCCGGAAGAATACCTGCTGAAGGGTCAGGATTTCTGGTCACCTTATGGACTTAAGGTTGAGCATACCTTGTTCAGTTCCGGAAGCGAAAACAATCAAGCATTGATATCAGGCGCGGTGGATGTGAATATCGGCTCGGACAGCAAGAGCGTTTCCTTGTTCAGCGCGCTTGGAGAGGAAGCCGTCATCATCGCGGCATCCCAGCGAGGCGATAGGTATTCAACAATGGTGCTGAAAAGCTCGGGTATTGAATCATGGGATGACATGGTTGGACAAAAAGTGGGAATTCGCCTTGGAACTGGAGCCGAACAGGTTGTCAGACGCTACCTGAATCAACGTGACGATCTGAACTGGGAAGATTTTGAATGGGTGAATCTGAAAGTGGAAGACATGGCAGCCGCATTAGCGGATGGTAGCATCGTTTCATTCACCGCCTGGGAACCAACCCCGGCTATCGCCCAGGCAACGGGAGATGCCGTCGTGATGATGAGTTATGGTGAAATCGCGTTGACACCTGTTCTGATTCATACCACCAAAACGTATGCCGAAGAGCATCCGGATGAACTTGTCGCGTTCCTTCGCGGGCATCTGGATAAAATGGAAATGATCGAGAATGATGTAGATGAAGCTGCGCGCATCGCCGCAGAAGCAGCATCCAGCTCTGGCGCAGAGGTTTCATCGGAAGTCTTCAAAACGATATTCGAAAGGGTTGATTTTTCAATGGATGTGGATGAAGATGTAATCGCTTCATTAGAGGATACAGCTTCTTTCCTTGTAGATATTGGGAAGGTAGAAGAGATCCCTGAATTTTTTGTCGATACAAGTTTTCTTGAGATGGCCAAACAAAGCCAGTAAAAGGATACAAAAACAATCAATAAAAAAGAATTTCGCTCGTTCATTCTGGCAGCCCTGTTCCCCGTGTGCTTTCTTACGCTCTGGGAGATAGCCTCGGGACAGGGCTGGATAAATTCGGCTCTCTTTCCGTCCCCATCCAAAATACTTACCGAGATAGTGAACGGGTTCCAAAATCCTGTGCTTTTACAGTCTGAACTCACGGTGCATATCATATCAACCCTGCACCGGCTCTTTCTGTCATTTCTAATCGGATCCATTTCTGGCATCATGCTCGGCATCCTGGTGGGAATCAGCAACAGTGTATATTCTTTCTTCAATCCTCTGATTTCGATATTAATGCCCATTCCAGGTATCGCCCTGGCCCCATTGTTTATCATTTGGTTTGGTTTTGGAGATCCTACGATTGTGATAACTGGATCTCTAAGCACCTTTTTTCCTATAATATATTCAACGGCAGCAGGTGTCAGGAGCGTTGACCATCAATTAATTCGGGCTGCCCAAATAATGGGTACTCCAACCTCGCAAATACCATTAAAAGTACATCTGCCCTGGTCATCGGCATATATTTTGAACGGGCTCAAGCTCGGGCTCGCAAGAGGTTGGATGACAGTAATCGCTGTTGAATTTGTTGCAGCGAGCAATTTTGGACTTGGCTATATGATATGGAATGCTTCAGAATATTTGCGTTCAGATATCGTTTATGGCGGAATCTTCCTGATGATTCTTATTTTTTTCATGATTGAAAAATTATTGATTCGTAATATTGAAAAACACACCATTCAGAGATGGGGTATGTTAGCGGAGAAAAATGAACTCGATTAATCAGGAATGGATCCGGAAGGATGATAATAAAGGGGGAGGGCACAGATTCAAAAACATATGGCGTTATATTTATCCTTTCCTGGTAATCGCAGTTATCTGGGAGGCGGCAGTCCGCATTAATCTAATTTCCCTCGCTTCCGTACCAGCACCATCCACATTAATTCAGGAATTTATCGAACTTGCGTTCATCCGTTTCACTCTATGGCAGCATCTCGGCAGCAGCCTGATCCGTTTGGCGATTGGATACAGTCTAGCAATTTTGATTGGCACGCTGATAGGCGCTTTGCTGTCCCTTAACGGAGCTCTGTATGCGCTATTTGAACCGACTTTGAGCATGTTAATTTCTGTGCCTACCATTGCCTGGGTACCTATTCTACTTATTACCTTAGGCCTTGGAGAAAAAACAGTGATAACAGCGATCTTTATCAGCGCGTTTTTTCCGGTCACCTACAATACCATGCGCGGTGTGCATACCATTCCGCCAAGTATTTCGAATGCGGCCAGAACAATGGGGCTCGAAGGAGCTGCATTGTTTCTGAAAGTATTGCTGCCGGCCTCCATGCCATCAATCATAAATGGGCTCCGTTTGGCTCTCGGGTATTCCTGGCGGGCGTTGGTTGGCGCAGAATTATTGGCGGCGCTGATTGAAAAAGGTATGGGAAAAATGGTTTATCAAGCCAGATTCTTCAATGATCCCGCAGTCATGATGGTAGGGTTAATTCTGATAGGGGTATCTGGGTATCTTCTTGATCAATTTTTCCTGGTAACGGTTGAACGCAATACTATTGAGAAATGGGGCATGTCAAAAAGGAAATAACAGGGCAGAAAATGCAGAAAATGATTGAATTCAGAAATGTCAGCAAAGAATTCTCAGATAATGGGGAGCTCACAGAGGCAGTACAAAATATTAACCTCCATATTGAGAAAGACCGGTTTACTGTACTGATTGGCCCCTCTGGCTGCGGAAAAACCACTCTCTTAAATATGATCGCAGGTTTTGTGAAACCTACCAAAGGTGCGGTTCTGATAAAGAATCAGAGAGTGGAAAAACCAGGACCGGACAGGGGTTATGTGTTTCAAGACTATGCGCTTTTTCCATGGCTGACTGTAAAAGGCAACATCCTTTTTGGTCTGGTACAAAATGGATGGAATAAGAGTGATGCAGAAGAAAAAGCAATCGAAATGATAAACCTGGTGAATCTGGATGGGTTTGAGAATGCATACCCGCACACACTTTCAGGAGGGATGAAGCAGAGAGTAGCCATTGCGCGTACGCTGGCATATGATCCTGAAGTGCTGCTCA
>CAYPPV010000056.1:0-9063 GCA_964412705.1 uncultured Pelolinea sp.
GAGAGACGGATGAGGCAGTAAATAAAAAAGTAAAAGCAGCGCTTGCTCAAGATTTAACACCCATTGTTTGTGTCGGCGAATCATTGCAACAAAATGAGGCTGGGAAAACGGAAGAAGTAGTTTCCAACCAGGTTAAAAAAGATTTTGAAGGTCTTTCTTCTGAAGAGGGAGGGAAGCTGATCATTGCTTATGAACCCATCTGGGCCATCGGCACGGGAAAAGCAGCCAGCGGCAGCCAGGCAAACGATATCATCGGCGGTGTTGTCCGGGAAAGCATATCTGGTCTTTTCGGAGAAGAGACTGCCGAAAAGGTGCGGATTCTTTACGGCGGATCGGTCAAACCCGATAACGCAGCTGAATTTTTCTCACAGACGGAAATTGACGGTGGGTTAATCGGAGGCGCTAGCCTTAAAGCGGAAGATTTTGTCCGGATTGTGGAAGCCGCTGCTTGATTCGATAACCAGAATAAACAGGATATGGTTCATCCGGTTCCAAACTGTCTGTCACCGGCATCGCCCAGGCCGGGCACAATGTATCCGTCATCATTAAGGTGATCGTCTATCGCCGCCAGGTGGAGCGGTATGTCCGGATGCTGTTTGTGCACATATTCAATACCCTCTGGTGCAGCGATGATGCCCATAAATTTTATCCTGCTGACTCCCCAGCGTTTTAAAATATCAATGGTAGCCGCGGCGGATCCGCCAGTGGCTAGCATGGGGTCGAGGATAAGGCATAAACCTACTCTCGGCTTAACTGGAAGCTTGTTGTAATATTCCACAGGTTTCAGGGACTCCTCATCCCGGAATATCCCGATATGCCATACTTCTGCTGATGGCATCAATTCCCACACGCCGTCAACCATTCCCAGCCCCGCCCGCAGAATTGGTATCAGGCCGATCTTTTCTCTGAGCTCATATCCTTTGGTCTCTGCCAGGGGTGTCGTTACCCTCGAATCCTTAATAAGCAAATCGCTGGTTACCTCGTAAGTGAGCAATCCAGCAATTTCCCGGACCAGCTCCCTAAATTTTTTTGGCTCTGTAGATTCACTACGAAGTTTGGTCATTTTATGTTTGATCAGGGGATGATCTGAGATGAATACGTTTTTCATAAACTCTCCGGTAGTTAAAAGTTTTCCAATATCTTATCAAACGATTGATGAATCAGGCAAGAGAGTGCAGCAAGTATAATAACCAGGAAATGATATTTGAGTGGTTTTGCAAGTGAAGCAGGAAGAGAGAATCAGCAATCCAGAGAGTCGGAGAGAGGATGAGACTGGAAACACTCTCCGACCGCGTACTCTGTCTGAAGTAATTGGTCAGAACCAGCTGGTGGAAAATCTTTCCATACTTATTGAAGCGGCACATAAGCGATCGGAATCCCTAGACCACGTTCTTTTTTACGGTCCTCCCGGGTTAGGAAAAACAACGCTCGCCCATGTGTTGGCAAATGAAATGAATGTCAATATTAAGGTGACGGCCGGTCCGGCGATTGAGCGGTCGGGTGACCTGGCGGCAATCCTTACAAATCTCAGCAGGGGAGATGTGCTTTTTATTGATGAGATCCACCGCTTGGGCAAAACCGTCGAAGAAGTCCTCTATCCGGCGATGGAAGATTTCTCCCTTGATATAGTCATTGGAAAAGGTCCATCGGCGCGCTCTATACGCCTGAAACTGCCCCGATTCACTGTCGTGGGAGCAACGACACGATTGGCCTTGCTGAGCGCTCCACTGCGCGCCAGGTTTGGCGCTGTTTATCGGGTTGATTACTATACCCAGGAATCATTGAGGCAAATCGTGGAAAGGGCGGCGAATCTACTGGGTATTTCCTGTGAAGATGGCGGAGTGGAAGAAATCGCTCGCCGTGCCCGTGGCACACCCCGTGTTGCCCTGCGTCTGATGCGCAGAGTAAGAGATTTCGCAGAAGTCCGTGCAAACGGGAAACTTTCTCGAGAAGCAGCCTTGGAAGCGATGGAACTGCTGCGGATTGATCATCTCGGCCTGGATGAGATTGACAGAATGGTGTTGAGAACGATTATTCATAAATATGACGGCGGACCGGTAGGTTTGAGCACGATTGCCGCATCCATTAGTGAAGAGGCAGACACAATAATGGATGTGGTGGAACCGTATCTATTGCAGCTAGGTTTTCTGGGGAGGACTGCCAAGGGTCGCATTGCAACCAAGAAGGCCTACGACCATCTGGATACGGATTATCCGCATAACTCCTCACAGCCCAGACTGATCAAATAAAGTGAAAACGGACGCGTTTGACTATGATCTGCCGCAAGAATTAATTGCGCAGAGGCCTCTCCAGATTCGGCACGAATCCCGGTTGCTGGTATATAACCGAAAGACAGACACGATAACTCATACATGGTTTAAAAAAATTTCCGATTATGTGTCTCTAGGAGATTTACTGGTTGTCAATAAAACCAGGGTAATACCCGCCCGTATTTTCGGTAAAAAAACCACAGGCGGTAAGGTGGAAGTCCTTTTATTAAAAAATTTGCATGAAAAAGTATGGGAAGTGCTGGTTGGGGGAAAGAGGCTCGGTGAAGGAAAAATTATCCATTTTCCCGGCGATTTGCAGGGAAAGATAATTGAGCAAAAATCCGGTTCAAAACGAATCATTGAATTTAATCAGCCGTTGGAAGAGCGGTTAAATGAGATAGGTCATACGCCCATACCACCCTACATTCATGAAGAGTTGGAGGATCCGGAAAGATATCAGACCATTTTTGCCTGCATCCCCGGCTCTGCAGCAGCGCCCACAGCCGGTCTGCATTTTACAGAGTTCGTCATCGAGGATCTGAAGAAAAAAGGGGCATCCATTGAAGAAATTACCCTGCATGTCGGCTTGGATACGTTTGCACCAGTAACGGAAACTAGAGTGGAAGATCATCGGATCCATTCCGAATGGTGCGAAGTGACGGAAAGTGCTGCCGAGAGAATCAACCAGACCATTAAACAGGGAACAAGAATTATTGCTGTGGGTACAACCTCCGCCAGGACGTTAGAAACCGCTGCAAAGAGTGGAGTAGTACAGGCCTTCCGCGGGGATACACATCTTTTCATTTACCCGGGGTATAAATTTAAGGTGGTTGACAGCCTCCTCACTAATTTTCATCTTCCCAAATCGTCCCTTTTAATGATGGTTAGTGCATTTGCCGGGCTGGAAAATATTATGCGCTGCTACCGGGAGGCGATAAAGAGGAAATACCGTTTTTATTCATTTGGCGACGCTATGCTGATTTTATGAATAAACAAAAACAAATGGAGTGGTTAGCGCTTAATGAGCGTATTGTCGCATGTCGGGAATGTCCACGGCTTGCTGCTTGGCGTGAGGAAGTGGCTTTGAAGAAGCGGAAAGCATATCTGGATTGGAATTATTGGGGAAAACCTGTATCCGGGTTTGGCGATCCGGATGCCCAGATCTTGATTCTGGGGCTGGCGCCCGGTGCGCATGGGTCGAACCGGACCGGCCGTATGTTTACAGGGGATTCAAGCGGAGATTTCCTGTTTCCAGCCTTGTACAGGGCTGGTTTCGCCTGCCAGCCAGACTCACTGTCCAGAGGAGATGGGCTGCATCTTCAAAATATTTTCCTCACAGCCGTCTGCCGCTGTGTACCTCCAAAAAACCGCCCAACGAAAAAGGAAGTAACCAACTGCCGCAAGTTTTTACTGAATGAAATCCGGCTTCTGGAAAATTTGAAAGGAATAGTTGCTCTTGGACATATTGCCTTCGATTCAGCTGTTGAGATATTATCCGGGAAATATGGAATCCAGTTTCAGAGGAAGCCAAAATTTGAACACGGAAAAGTTTATTCATTTGAAGAAAGTCCTCTGTGGCTTATGGCTTCCTACCATCCGAGCCGCCAAAACACGCAAACCGGACGGCTTACAAAGGAAATGTTCGATTTGATTTGGAGGGAAGCAAAGGAACTGGCTCCGGGAAATATCTGAAAAAAAATAATAAAATTTTTATTGATCTGTATCGAAATCCATATTATTTTTAGATGATCTTACAAAAATAGCATTCTTATCGATCACAGGCTTTTTCTTTTTTCCATACTGGTTTTTGTGGCCCCGGCATTTATTCCTATACCGGAGCAGGAAAACACAATTGCTCCGGAAACAATAGCGGATCACGACAGCAGGTTTCAGAATGTGATGGATGTTGAACTCCATTACAAACAGGAAAGATCGGGGGAAAGAGAAATCGTCCTGCTGTATGGGTTTGGCGCATCTGTATTTTCTTAGCGAAAAGTGATCAGCCCGCTGAATGAATTTGGGAGAGTGACTGCATATGACAGGCCGGCTTCTGGATTAACTGAAAGACCGGATTTGGATAATTGGAAAGGCCTGAATCCTTATTCCAGTGAAAACCAGCCGGAAGAACGCTGGCTGTACAAACAGCACTGGATCATCCCGTCAAAGTATCCGCACTGATATTGGTAGACCCGGAAATCATTAATCCAGGCAGAACGCCTGACTTTTTGGATCTACTGTTCAGCCTGATAAAAATTGACCGTATTGGCCACCTCATTTTCAGATTCTTCCTTGAAAAAAGTAGGAATGCTTTATAACGAGCGTAGCATGATCCCTCGAAGATTACAGACGACGATATCACAGGTGATACAAAAATGATGCAGGTCGATGATTGGGACAGGGCATTCAGGGATTTTATTAGGTCTTCAAAACCGGCTTCTGGTAGCAGATCGTTTGAGAGAATTGGATTTACCTGTTCTGTTTATTACAAGTGATGATGACCGGCTTGTTGCTCCTAAAGATTCAAAAGAAGTATCTGAAAGGGTGCCTTGTGCCGAATTTGTATATTGTTGGAATAATGTGGACATATCACTCAGGAGGAATGTCCAGACGCATTTATGGATGCAGTGGGCTAATTTCTAGAAGGTCTTTAAAGATAAGTAATCATTAAATAGAAAGCGGATGGGACGAATCCCATCCGCTTTTTCAAATCAAATTTGCTTATTTGACCGCATCCCAGCCCGCATATTTGGCTACATCGCCCAATTCCTCTTCTATCCGGAGGAGCTGATTATATTTTGCTACCCGGTCGGAACGCGCAGGCGCGCCAGTTTTAATTTGTCCTGTATTCAGCGCCACTGCAAGATCCGCAATGGTTGTATCTTCTGTTTCACCCGAACGGTGGGATGTGACTGCGTTCCAGCCATTCCTGTGGCAGAGCTGAACCGCTTGAATGGTTTCAGTTAAAGACCCGATCTGGTTAACTTTCACCAGCAAGGCATTGCACGCATTTTCATCAATCGCACGCTGTACGCGTTCAGGATTGGTAACAAGCAGGTCATCTCCCACAATCTGCAGCCTGTCTCCAAGCTCTGCAGTCATCATTTTCCAGCCGTCCCAGTCATCCTGTGCATGGCCATCCTCAATTGAAACGATCGGGAATTGGTCCACCCAGGATTTCCAAAAATCCACCATTTGGGCGCTATCCAATTTTTTTCCCTCTGTCCGCAGGTTGTACACTTTATTTTCCTCGTCATAAAATTCCGAGGCCGCTGGATCGAGCGCAATAGCGACGTCTTTTCCGGCCTTGTATCCTGCCTTTTCGACTGCCTCCAAGATGAGCTCGACTGCTTCCACATTTGCCTTGAGGTTTGGCGCATAACCGCCTTCGTCTCCGACAAGGGTGGTGTACCCTTTCCCCTTGAGGACGGATTTCAGAGCGTGATAGATTTCTGCTCCCCAGCGTAAGCCCTCAGAAAATGTCTCTGCACCGAGCGGCATGACCATGAATTCCTGGGCATCTGTTGACTGCCAGCTGGTGTGGGCGCCACCATTGAGAATATTCATCATCGGTACAGGTAAGACATGGGCATAGATTCCGCCGATATATTTATAGAGAGGCAGGCCTAAAGAATTGGCCGCGGCTTTCGCAACCGCAAGACTAGTTCCCAATATTGCATTTGCGCCGAGGTTGGATTTGTTTGTCGTTCCATCCAGTTCCATCATCGCCAAATCAATGTCGATTTGTTCAGTTGCATCCCATCCGATAAGTTCATTAGCGATTACTGTATTAACATTTTTAACTGCTTTAGTAACACCCTTGCCCAAATATCGGTTTTTGTCCCCATCTCGCAATTCAAGCGCTTCATGTACACCGGTTGAAGCACCCGATGGCACGGCAGCCCGTCCCCAGGTACCGTCTTCAAGAGCGACTTCTACTTCAACGGTAGGATTTCCTCTTGAATCAAGGACTTCCTTAGCATAAACGGATTCAATAAATGTATACATTTTCCTTCCTCATTCTTTATTTAATAAGATAGCTTGTTCCGGTAAGTATAATACTGAATGAATTTTGAACGCTTAATTTGCTTTTTTTAATTTGATTGCAGATTCAATAAATGCTGAAAATAAGGGATGTGGTCGGTTCGGCCGGGAAAGGAATTCCGGGTGAAACTGGGAACCGACCATGAAAGGATGGTTTTTCAATTCTGCGATTTCCACCAATAGCCCGTCAGGGGACTGACCTGAAAAAATCATACCGGCTGATTCCAGTTCTTCCCTGAATTGGTTGTTCACCTCATACCTGTGTCTGTGCCTTTCCTCGACGATTTCCTGGTCGTATGCCTTTGATGCAATTGTTCCTCTTTGAAGCTTGCATGGATACAGACCCAGGCGCATGGTTCCCCCTAAATCTTTAACCCCGATCTGCTCGGGCATTAAATCTATAACGGGATAGTTTGTATCAGGGTTAAATTCGGTCGAATTGGCCTCCGGATCCTGGAAGACATACCTCGCAAATTCAACAACCATCATCTGCATGCCGAGACATAAACCCAAATAAGGAACTTTCTTTTCTCTCGCATACTTCGCAGCTGCAATTTTTCCTTCTGTACCCCTGCTGCCAAACCCTCCCGGTACAATAATGCCGTCCATTTTGCTGAGTAATTGGTATGGTGCACCTTTTTCCAGTTCGCTTGAATGAATCCAGTTGATTTCAAAATCTGCCTTATGCTGCAGGCAGGCATGGCTCAGGGCTTCTTTGACACTGATATAAGCGTCATGAAGTTCCACGTATTTTCCCACTAGTGCTAATTTTAAAAACTGTTCTGGTTTTTTCCCAGACTCCGTTATACTTCTCCATTCTGAGAGGACAGGTTCCTTTTTTGCGGGAATTCCAAAATAATCAAGGATATATTTTTCCACGCTGTAGTTGTGCAGTGTCAGGGGAACGGAATAAATAATTGGAGCTGTCACCAGCGGGATTACGGCATCCTTCTCTACATCACAAAAGAGTGAAATTTTTTCGATAAGAGAAGCGCTAATCTCATGGTCTGCCCTCGCGATAATCATATTTGGTGATATGCCAATCGAACGCAGTTCACGCACAGAGTGTTGGGTTGGCTTTGATTTAAGCTCGCCCGTTGCACCGATATAAGGAAGCCAGGTGGTGTGGACAAAAAATGTGTTGTTCCTTCCCAGATCATGCCTCAGCTGGCGCAGTGCCTCGAGAAAAGGAAGGCTTTCAATATCGCCGACTGTACCTCCTACTTCAACAAGGATGAATTCAGCACCCGATTTTTCTGCAAGAAGATGGATGCGGTGTTTTATCTCGTCTGTAATATGGGGAATTACCTGAATTGTGCCTCCGAGATAGTCACCCCTGCGCTCCTTGCTGATGACTTCCGCGTAAACCTGCCCGGAGGTCAGGTTTGAATCGCCGGTCAATCGGATGTCTATAAATCGCTCGTAGTGGCCGAGGTCAAGGTCGGTTTCCGCTCCGTCATCCAATACAAATACCTCCCCATGCTGATACGGGCTCATCGTTCCGGGATCCACATTTATATATGGGTCCAGTTTCTGGATTACAACGTCGTACCCGCATTCTTTTAAAAGTCTACCGATGGACGCGGCAGTGATCCCTTTCCCAACTGAACTGATCACACCTCCTGTAAAGAAAATAAACTTAGGTTTCATTTATCGAGTAAATTTTCCCACCTTATTGGGTTTTAAGAGAAGAGGGGAGGGCTGTTGAATCAACCCTCCCCGGATCGGCGAGTGCAAGTTATATATTTTCTGTCCTGCTCCTGTCATAACAAAGATGTTTCCTTATTGTAGATTTTGAAAGTGTACCATTAAAGTAAAATCCGCCGGTTGATACATCGGCGGAATAATTAAGAATTCATTTTGGCATTTAAAAGCGATGCTTCAGGGTTCGTGAAAGCAGTTCATCTCTTTCGTTTGGTTGGTCCTTTTTTTGTTTCTTTGAACGCTTTGCTTTCTGTTCCTCTTCAAGCTCGGCTTTTTCCATTGCTTCTTTCATGGCAATTTCCATGAAAGTAGGTTCGTTTTCTCGTTCCCGGGGTACAGATTCCTTCTTCTGCTCCCTCTGGCGCGTTTCTTTTCGTGGTTTTTTTCTCTGTTTTCTGGCTGGTGTAACCTTGACGCCTTCGATTTCATCGAGACCTGGCTCCAGCTCCCGTATGCTGAGCTTAATTTGTTTGCGTCGGCGATTGAAGTCGATTACTTTTGCTTCAATTTCATCTCCAACTTTGACCACATCCGATGTGTTTTTTACATATCCGTGGGAAAGCTCGCTGATATGAACTAAAGCCGGTCGCTCTGCACCAATATCAACAAAAGCACCATATTTTTCAATCTCGGTTACTTTTCCTTTGACAACCATGCCTTTTTCTATCTCTCTCCACTCCAGCGGGAGCGGTTTTTTCATGGAGACTTCAATGCGGTCATCCCTGATGTTGCGGACATATACTTCAACCTCATCATTTTCTTTGAGGGTTTCCTCGACTTTTAAAAGTGGCTCATCTTTTTCTGTGATGATTTGGGAAACGTGCAGAAGTGCTGGTTTTTCAACACCAATATCAACGATTGCGCCCGCACGTGTTGTTTTTACCACCTTTCCCTTTAGGTGCATTTTTCTTTCCAGCTGATCTGATGATGTGATACCGGTAATAATATCTGACTCCATTAAGGTTATACTCCTCATTATGGTCTTGAGCAGCCGTTCATTATACTCTCCAGGATGTTACCTGTCAATTAATTATCGGGAGATGTGAAT
>CAYPPV010000057.1:0-2093 GCA_964412705.1 uncultured Pelolinea sp.
TATCCAGCGCGCGCGCTACACGGCGGGGTGCAGGAATAACCTTGATCTCGGTACTGGAATGGTCGAGTTCCGGGTCTCCGCGCTTGATGAGCAGATCCAGAACAGAACCATTGAACCCTTCCTGAAGATAATCCGAGTTTAAAACATCCTCAGGGAGAATGTCCTCAAGAAACGCTATCGCCTGGTTCTTGATAAATATAGCCCGTGAAACATAAACCAGCCGCTCCCCCATAGCCACTCCAAACTTCTCGGCCAGCTTTTTATCAGCCGGGATATAGTCTACTTCCAGGTCTCCCATGGCGATTTCCAGCCCGCTGCGTTCTGCGATCCTTTCCAAGGATTCCAGCACCTCCAGTCCAGTATCCAGCAGGTTGGAATTATCCGCCACGAATGTACCGGCACCCTGCCTGCGGATAAGCAAGCCCTGCGTCTCAAATGAACGCATTGCTTCACGAAGGGTGGAGCGCGAAACACCCATTTGTTCAGCAAGCTCCGGCTCAGTGGGCAGTTTATCGCCCGGGCTGGCTCCCGCTATCATCACACCCAGTTCCCGCTGCAGCCGCTGGTACGGGCTTTCCACTCCATCAATCTCTCTCGGTCTTGCCATTCAATCTCCTTGCAGCAGCCGCCTGGCTGCGTGATTGTGTTTTTCGATATGCGCCTGCAAATCCAGCGTCTGCAGTTGGCCTTCTCTTACAATAATTCTTCCACCCACAACCGTATAGTCCACTCCGCGTGGATTGCAGAACAGTACTGCTCCCAAAGGATCATGCAGGGCGCCCGCGTAATCAATGCGGTTCAGATTGATCGCGGTGAAATCCCCGCATTTACCCGGTTCAAGCGCCCCTATGTCATCCCTTCCCAGCACGCTTGCGCCGCCCAGGGTAGCCATCTCAAGCGCCTGCCTGGCGGACATGACCAGCACCTCCGGTCCTGACAGGGACGCCCCCTGCAGTCCCGCCCTTACGCGCGCCAGCAGCATTGCCTGGCGTGCTTCCGCCAATAGATGGGAGGAATCGTTTGAAGCGGAGCCATCCACGCCGATGCCCACCTTCACGCCCGCGCCGAGCAATTCCCGGATGGGCGCTATCCCGGAAGCAAGCCGCATGTTGGAACATGGGCAGTGCGCCACACCGCATCCAGCGCGTGCATAGAGCGCGATTTCCTCCTCGTTCACCCATACCGAATGCGCGAACCAGACATCCTCTCCCACCCAATCCAGTGATTCCATGTATCCCACTGGTCTGTAGCCAAATTTCTCGACGCAGAACACCTCCTCATCCTGGGTTTCTGCCAGATGGGTGTGCAGGTGAACGCCGTATTCCCTTGCAAGCTCGGCTGACTGCCGCATCAGTTCGCCGGTAACTGAAAAAGGCGAGCATGGCGCCAGCACCACCCGCAGCATGGAACCCGGGCTGGGATCATGGTATTTCTCAATCACCCTGCGGGAGTCATTCAGGATGGTCTCTTCGTCATCCACAACGGAATCCGGCGGCAGCCCGCCATCCGATTCTCCCAGAGACATCGAACCGCGCGCCGCGTGAAAGCGCAAACCCATTTCCTTCGCGGCCGCGATCTCGTCATCCAGGCGTGATCCATTTGGGAAAAGATAAAGGTGGTCAGATGATGTGGTGCACCCGGAAAGCGCCATCTCGGCCAGTGCTGTCTTGGCGGAGATATAAATATCCTCAGGGGTCAGGCGCGCCCAGATGGAATAGTGTGTTTTCAGCCAGTTAAACAGGTTGGCATTCTGCGCAGCAGGTACAGCCCGCGTAAGCGTCTGGAAAAAGTGGTGGTGGGTGTTGACCAGGCCTGGCAGAACCACATGCCCGGAAAGATCCAACACCTCATCCGCTGTTTGGGGAAGCTCCTCTGTTTTGCCTATCTGTTTGATGAAACCGTTAGCAATAAAAAGTCCCCCGTTTTCGATCTCGCGCCGCTCCGCGTCCATCGTGGCCAAGAGCCGCGCATTTTTAACTAAAAGAGTAGACATGATCCGCTCCTTCGTTTCACGTATTAAGTATACCTTAATTGTCGGACAAATAATTCTTATTTTTCTTTTTATTTGTATTCCATCGAGCGAAAGTTATAAT
>CAYPPV010000057.1:2103-8876 GCA_964412705.1 uncultured Pelolinea sp.
AAATGAATTATCGAACTTTTGGAAAAACAGGATGGAAAGTATCCGAGATCAGCTTCGGTGCCTGGGCAATCGGCGCGGACTGGGGCAGCGTAAGCGACGAGGAATCCATGAAAGCACTGCACACCGCGCTGGACGAGGGCATCAACCTGTTCGACACCGCAGATGTGTACGGAGACGGGCGCAGCGAACGCCTGCTCGCCCGGCTCAAGAAGGAGCGGAGTGAAGATTTTCATGTCATCACCAAGGCTGGCCGGCGGCTGGACCCCCACATCGCTTCTGGTTACACACATAAAAACCTGAACCAATTTGTGGACCGCTCACTGAAGAATCTTGAAACGGAAACGCTGGACCTGGTCCAACTGCACTGCCCGCCTTCAGAGGTGTACTACATGCCCGAGGTGTTCGGCGCCCTAGATGAAATAGTACAGCAAGGAAAAATCCGCTTCTACGGCGTGAGCGTAGAGAAAGTGGAAGAAGCCATCAAGGCAGTTGAGTATCCCAATGTGCTTTCGGTGCAGATCATCTTCAACATGTTCCGCCAGAGACCAAAGGACCTGTTCTTCCACTTGGCACAAGAAAAGAACGTGGCCATCCTTGCGCGCGTACCCCTTGCATCCGGCCTGTTGACCGGCAAGTTTTCAGAAGACACAACTTTCCCCAAGGACGACCATCGCCGGTACAACCGGCAGGGGGAATCATTTGACAGGGGAGAGACATTTGCCGGGGTTGATTTTAAAACCGGCCTGCAGGCGGTAAAAGAAGTGGAGACACTGCTGCCTGATGGCTGGACGATGGCTCAGTTTGCCTTGCGGTGGATCCTCATGCATAATGCCGTTACCTGCGCTATTCCAGGCGCGAAGCGCCCCTCCCAGGTAAAGGATAATGCTGCTGCTTCGGAACTGCCGCCCATACCGAAAGCAAAAATGCAAGCAATTGAGGAAATCTACGAGAAACAGGTCAAACCGCTCGTTCACCAATACTGGTAGAAGCAGCCCCTGAATCGAAAAATTCAAAAACAATTCATCCTGAATAAGTCTTAAGGTTCATTCAGGATAAATTGTTTATACTCGCAATGAAACCCTTTTCCGTAAATGATCTTATTTGTTTTTTTAAATCGCCTGCCCCTTGAACTGGCTCATATACAGATTGTAATAAAACCCTTTCCTATCCAGTAATTCTTCATGATTTCCTTGCTCAATGATATTCCCGTCATTGATAACAAGCACCTTGTCCGCGTCGCGGATAGTACTCAGCCGGTGGGCAATGACGAAACTTGTCCTGCCCTCCATCAATCGCAGGAGAGCGTTCTGAATTCGTGCTTCCGTGCGGGTATCCACACTGCTGGTGGCTTCGTCCAGAATCAGGATTTTCGGGTTGGCGAGCACCGCCCGGCTGATGGCCAGCATCTGGCGCTGGCCCTGGCTGAGGTTGCTGCCGCGCTCCGAAAGAATAGTCTGGTATCCTTCTGGCAGATGCCGGATAAAATGGTCCGCATCCGCCATTTTCGCGGCTTCAATGACTTCTTCATCCGTGGCATCGAGTCGGCCGTAGCGGATGTTCTCCATAACTGTATCCGAAAACAGGAAAGTATCCTGCAGGACGATGCCCAAGGAGCGGCGCAGGTCATCTATGCGGATTTTCCGCAAATCTTTCCCATCTATTGAAATGCTTCCTTCATTCACATCATAAAAACGGGAAAGCAAATTGATGATGGTTGTCTTGCCCGCCCCGGTTGGTCCCACCAGGGCTATCGTTTTTCCCGGTTCTGCTTCAAAACCCATACCTTTGATCACCATCTGCTCCGGTAAATAGCTGAAACTGACATTATCAAAGCGTACATGCCCTCTTACGCCGTTCAGGGAAACAGCACCTGGTTGATCTTTCAAATCCGGTTCGGTGTCAATAATTTCAAATACTCTTTCCGCCCCCGCCAGCGCGGCCTGGATGGAATTATACATCTCTGAAAGCTGGCGCACCGGCCGCAGGAACTGGCGGCTGTAGCCGATGAAAGTTGCAATAAGGCCAACTGTCACCAAGCCCTGGATCGCCAGATAACCGCCAAGCCCCGCCAGGACAATGATAAACAAGTTACCTAATTGGGAGGTGAGC
This sequence comes from uncultured Pelolinea sp., assembly GCA_964412705.1. Classification (GTDB taxonomy): domain Bacteria; phylum Chloroflexota; class Anaerolineae; order Anaerolineales; family Anaerolineaceae; genus Pelolinea. Next base: position 4,213 of record CAYPPV010000057.1, read on the forward strand.
GGCATCAACAGGAAAGCATACGTGTTTGCATACACCCCTGCTTCATATGTTTCTTGGTTTTCATGCTCAAATGACCGGATTGCTGATTCGCTTCTGCGGAACGCCTTTACAATTTTTTGGCCGCTGATATGCTCCTCAATTGTGCTGTTCAGACTGCCTAGCTGCTTCTGCAACCTCTGAAAACCCTTCCGGGTATATTTCGCTACGAAGGTCGTGAACCATATCATGATGGGTACCACCACCAGTGCTGCCAGTGACAGCCATACATTCAGGGCAAACATGGCTATCAGAATCCCCACTAATGAAAGTACATTGGCAACCAGGGAGGTAACATTCTGGGAAATAACCTGGTTCATAGCATTGATGTCGTTCGTCAACCGGCTCATCAGGTCCCCGGCCGGATTGCGGTCAAAAAAATGCAGGGATAGTTTCTGGAGCTGGGAGAAAAGCCGCGTTCTCATGCTCTTCATAGCTCTCTGTGTAGCCCCAGCCATCAACCATCCGGAAAGCGCCTGAAGCAGGGATGAGAGCAGATAAGCCCCCAGCATGATGAGCGAAATTCTGGCTAATCCGGGAAGGTACCCTGGAATGATGTATCTATCGATGGCAACGCCCAACAGATAGGGGCCAGCAAGCGAGGCCAACGTGTAGAGAACCACAAGCAGGACTGCAACGAAAAAAGTTTTTTTGTATGGAAGGAAATATTGAGCAAGCCGCTTCAGTGCCTTACCAAAATCCTTGGGTTTTTCAAACCGCATCCCATGCCCACCAGGACCCCTGTGGACCATATTGGAGCGGGGTTTTTCTTTTTCATTAGAGCTACCTGCCATGTGCGAGCACTCCTGATTCTTTCATTTTTTTCAATTCATCAAGATTGAAACCGTTTCCGTCACCCAGCTGGGAATCATAAATCTCTTTGTAAATCCGGCTGGTTTTAATCAAATCGCGATGCCTGCCTTCGGCTGCTATTTTTCCCTGGTCAATTACAATGATCTTGTCCGCCGTTAGAACAGTACTGATGCGCTGGGCAACAATAAATATGGTGCTTCTTGAAGATAATTCCTCCAATGCTTTCTGGATTTTAGCTTCGGTTTCTACATCAACCGAGCTGGTGCTATCATCCAAAATTAAAATCTCGGGTTTCAACAAAACCGCACGCGCAATCGCAATACGCTGTTTTTGACCGCCAGAGAGATTCACTCCTCTGGCGGCGACATGCGTATCATACCCACCAGGTAATTCCATAATGAAAGCGTGCGCCTGGGCAGCTTTTGCTGCGGATATGATTTCCCTTTCATCCGCATCTGGCCTACCGTAAGCGATATTCTCCCTGATTGTTCCTGAAAAAAGCACCGTTTCCTGGGGAACGACCGCAATATGGGACAGCAATGAATTCTGTTCAATTTCCCTGATATCGATCCCATCCACCAGCACTCTTCCCTGGGTGACATCATAAAAGCGGGGAATCAGATTGACCAGCGTAGATTTACCAGAACCTGTCGCACCGAGCAAGGCGATAGTCTTGCCCGGTTCTGCTATAAAGTCTATCCCATTCAACACCTTTTCATCACAGGAGCCGTTATAGCTGAAGCAGACATTTTCGAAGCGCACTTCCCCTGCGATACGCTCTGGAAGTCTGACGGCATCCGGTTTGTCTTCCACCTCGGGTTTATCCTCCAGCACTTCGCTCACACGCCCCGCTGACGCAATCCCGCTGGCAACCACACTCGCCAGCATGGCCATAATCAGGAGCGGGACCATCGTGGTCGAGAGATAATTTGTAAACGCAACAATCTGGCCTACAGTTAAATCACCGGCAATTGCCTGCCTGCCGCCAAACCAAACCACAATCAGCACGCCAACATTTACCAAAAGCATGAGCAGGGGGAAGAGCGCGGATACAATCCTGAGAATCTTGATATAAACCACCGTGAAATCCTCATTAGCTTCTTCAAACCTTTTTTCTTCGAAGTCCTGGCGGACAAATGCTTTCACAACACGAACCCCAGCAATATTTTCCTGCAGAACATTGTTGAGGTTGTCGAGCTTCTTCTGGACAATCATGAAAACAGGACTCAGCTTGGCAACAAAAAAACCGATCAATCCTCCGGTCAAAATCAACAAAGGAAGAATACGCATGGTCAGGCTTGCGTCGGTGGAAATCATCATGAGGATACTGCCAGCAATCAACAGCGGAGCCCGCATGCCAATCCTTAAACTCATACGGAACGTCCGCTGAAGAGCCTGGATATCACTGGTTAGCCGGATGATTAAGTTCCCTGTCTTCAGTCGGTCCAGGTTTCCATGCGAAAATTTTTGTATTTTGTGAAAAAGCTCTAAGCGCAGATCCCTGGCAAAACCTTCACCCACCTTAACCGTAAGCAAATTGTTGCCTATCAAAAAAAGCATGCTGAGAAGGGAAATTCCCAACATAATAAGAGCAGTGGTAATTACAACGTGCATATCATTCTGGTTAATGCCTTCGTCGATGATGCGCTGGACCAAGCGGGGAAGCGCCAAATCCATGAGCACCACACTCGTCAGCAACACCAGGGCCGCGAGTGATTCCTTCCAGTAAGGTTTAAGAAATCGTCCAAGTTTCAATAATTTATTCATGTTTATCCGTATTAATGTCCTGAGTCTTAAATACTTTTTGAAGGCTTTCAAGCCCTCGCTGCACTGATTTCAAATCTTCCAAATCCAGGCGCAAAAACAATTTGCCCATTCTATCTCTGATTTTTTTTTGAAAATTATCAATAAGCTTCTGCCCAGTATTGGTAAGGGACAGAATGATATTTCTTCGATCATTCGGATCTCGTCTGCGGTTTACATATCCGCCCGTTACCAGTTCATCAACCGCACGGCTGATATTCGGGCGGCTGAGATGCATACATTCGGCAAGATTGCTGACCGATCCTTTGCCATCGGCAATACGCCACAGGACATGGAATTGTGAGGGGGTGATCTTAAATTCATCCGTTGCGACCCTGTGGGTTGCAGTTCTGGCAGCATGCCATACAGGGGGGACTGCTCGCCAAAACAAGTCAATCGTTTTGTTGACCAGCTCTTGTTTATTATTTCTAAAATCGCTCATAATAGTTTCGCTTGTTATTAGTTAACAAACGCAACCATTATACGGAAATATCCCAGTCTGTCAATACCTATTTTGTGAGGCGGAAATGTAATTAACAAAACGTTAATAGAAATCCCAGCAGCAAGTTGCAAAAATTTGGTCATATGGCATTTTTAATGCTACTAATTTTATCAAATTATCCATAATTAAATATGAATATTGAAACGATTCATACCTGGATTCTTCAGAATCCCTTCCTCGCGGCGACTGCAGCTATAACGCTTTTGATGCTTCTCCAGCTTTTTACGCGCAATATCATCGCAAAAAGCATCGTGCGTTTTGCCAAACGCTCCAAAACTAAGGTGGATGATATTTTGGTTGAATATCTCAACCCATGCGGATTGCAGGGATTGCTCCACTCCTGGCCGCATATCTTCACGCTGATTTTCCACCTGAATCCAGTCCAGACTTCAGCGGTGTCAGCATCTAGGGGCGCCTGGATACTGTAAATAATTTTTATAACTGCTGTTGCAGTCATTCACAGCATCGCCCTCTTTTCAGGTGAATCTCCGGTTGTACTGCTCATCGGTCTGGAACCGCCCCCCCTGCCTGCCGATTGAGATTTCCATTTTCACCAAAACAGCCAAATGGAAGGAATATGAGATAATCCAGTCGGAAATCTTTGATCATTCCATTACCTCGTCCCGGCATTTTGGACTGCGTGTTTTCCAGGAGCCAACCGGCCTGGATTTCAGTTCTTTTGCTAAAAATGCGACATATTCCGTGATAGAGGAACAATCCAAAGCAATTAAACGCTAAATTGTCTTTCCCTAAGATCAAATAAATCGATTTCTAATCAATTTATTACAACTTCTTCACAATAATGTGTTATGTTAATTAACAAGGAAATCTGATATGAATATCTTGCTGGTATACCCCGAATTCCCGGATACATTCTGGAGCTTCAAGCACGCTTTAAAATTTGTCCATAAAAAAGCATCCTCTCCACCGTTGGGTTTGCTCACCATCGCCACTATGCTGCCCAAGGATTGGAATGTAAGGCTAGTGGACATGAATGTCAATCATCTCAAGAATAATGACATTCAGTGGGCTGATTATGTTTTTCTATCCGCCATGACTGTCCAGCGGAAATCGTGCCAAGAAGTGATTGCACACTGCAACCAGCAGGGAACGAAGGTAGTCGCCGGGGGGCCGCTCTTTACCACAGAGAGAGAAAATTTCTCGGGCATCGACCATTTTGTCCTAAATGAAGCGGAAATCACACTCCCGAAATTTATTCATGACCTGCGAAATGGAAATCTGAAAAAGATATACGATACAAATGACTACGCCGATCTCAAGCAATCTCCATCACCCCGCTGGGACCTGATTCATTTCAGGGATTATGCAACCATGACCCTCCAATATTCCAGGGGATGCCCTTTCAACTGCGACTTTTGTAATGTGACGGCTCTTCTCGGCCACCGCGTGCGTGTAAAAACAGCCGCGCAGATCATCGAAGAATTGGATGGGCTTTATAAGCGCGGTTGGCGAAGCGGCATTTTTTTCGTCAATGATAATTTAATCGGCA
>CAYPPV010000058.1:0-8633 GCA_964412705.1 uncultured Pelolinea sp.
TGTCCCGAAATTTTCCCCGTAGTTGATGCCGGAAACCAGCAGGTCGGGTTTCTCGGGTGAAATCTCCAGGATGCCGTGCACCACCGACTGTGAGGGAGAGCCGCCGACTGCGTAGACGTCCCATTCATGCCCGCGCACCTCCAGTTTCTGGGTGGTGATGCGTCCATCCGAGTTCTTCTGGAATCCGCGCCCTGTGGCGGACATGTGGTCGCGCGGCGCGGCAACAGTTACATAACCCAGGTCGGAAAGCGCGTCCGCCGCGGCCCACAAGCCCGGTGAGTTGATTCCATCGTCATTGGACAGAAGGATATGTTTTTCTTTTGTATTCATAGCATCCCTGATTATAAAAAATCTGGAGGGCAGGTTTTGCCGCTCCAATTCATGGCGCCCCCGGCAGAACTCGAATCTGCAGCCTTTTGCTCCGCAAGCAAACGCTCTGTCCAATTGAGCTACGAGGGCAGTAAAACTGTATAGCGCATACTAATATACCCCAGCGCTATTAAACCGTCAAGGAGCGTTCAGATGATCTGTTAGCGCAAAGTAGAAATGCCCCCTTTGAAAGGGATCAGGAAATGGGCAGGTAAGGCTTACCTAAAATAGCACCGACGATAAATGGTCAAATTATCCAGATACTCAACAAGGAGGAATCGCGAGTATCCTCGCGGATAGATGCTGGGAACACAGCACCAGCCGATCTGCCTGCTGCAAGTGAAAACCAAAATATAGGAGTATGGATGTGCATGAACTGAAGCGATTGCGGGAATTAGCGACAACAAACCGCAGGCTGAAGCAAATGTATGCGTAGCTGAGTGTAGACTACAAGATTCTGAAGGACATTATCTCAAAAATGCTGTTGAGCGTGACGAGCGGCGGAAAATGGCAAAATACGCCATCGAATTTATTGTGAAATGGGGTTGAATCAACGCGCCAAACCCAAAAAGCGGTTGCCAAACCGCTGTCCTCAACCACTGGCAACGCATATTTATTCAGTTCCTTGGATGAAACCAGGAAGATGACAGCAGAATGTCACGCTTCTTCAAATGACTTAACTCCATATGAATTCTCTGCCAATCTGGAAAATGGCTACGGAAATGAAGGTATAAATATCTTTGTTATCAAATCAAAAATAGATTTTGATCTTTCACTTTTTCCATAAATTTCATGTATTGAATAAAAGGGCCCATATCCTCATAACAACCTATAAGAGGAAAGATTTTTTCTTTTCTTTGAGTTCTAAAAGCCCTTAGAATTGCCTTAGAGAATTTAATAATGCTGCCTGTCGAGGTACTTCCCTTATGAATGATAAAAACTGTAAACACATCATTCACGATTAATGGTTTGTAATCTTTTATTAATTTCAGCCACAAACTGTATTCAACAACAAATTTCCCGTCTTCGTTGAAGCCGCCATATAACTCGACAGCTTCTCGCCTCATAAAAGTATTTTCATGGGAGATGATATTCATCACAGATAAAGCTCTTTCTGGATTGACTTTCAAAAGATATGTTTGGGGAATTACAATTATTTTGTCCTTGATTTCAACCAAGAAGTTGCCAGTTAGCCACATAAGGTTTGAATTTTTTATAAAATGAGAAGCTACTTTTTCTAGAGACTCTTCTTTGTAGTAGTAATCATCTGAATGTAGATAGTGAATAATGTCCCCTGTTGCTTCTTTTGTTGCGACATTTAATGCGTTCGCCACACCATTTGGCTGTGATTGAATGAATTTTATGCAGTATTCCTTTTTGTTTTGCTCAATGTATTTTTCAATTATTTCTAAAGTTTTATCAGTTGAATAAGAATCATTGATAATGTGTTCGATATTTTTATAGGTTTGCTTCCGAACGCTTTCCAAAGCTTTTTTTAGATATTTCTCGCTATTATAAGTGCAAGTAATAATGCTTATTGTTGGATCATTTCTGCTTTTCATCAAAAGTATGCCATCCATTTCCATCTAATATCTTGCATATTGACGTTCCGCACAACTCGATCGGATTTGCTTCCATTCCTTTAATATCGTAATGAATGGGAATGATATATTTCGGCGATATTTCCCTTATCATCGTTGCTATTTGTTTTTTATATTTTTTAGGCCCAAACGGGGCTGTCCGCCACGGCACGCATAAGATATCCGGCGTAATATCTAGCGCAATTTTATGCGCATCTCCAATATGCATGATTGTAGTCTCATCTTCAATGAAGAAAGATAATGGTGTTCCTCCAGGATCAGGCAACCGCAGCCAGAACAAAAAATAAAATAAAGTATAGATAAAACCACTAACCATGCTGAACCCTGGTAAAACGCGAATATTCTCTATCTGATCTCCAACAGAAACAGGAAGCAATCTGTCTCTTGAAATACCCAAATCATTAGCTATATCACAGACATCCTCTGAAGCAACTACTTTTCCTGTTGGTATTTCCGCGATGCGTGCAATATGATCTCTGTGGGCATGGCTTACAAGAATATATTCCACACCTTTTTCTGGTTCGAGAGTAAAATCCGGATCGATAAGGATATGATGCTTGCCAATGATTTCGATACATGAATGGCCAAGAAAGCGAATTTTCATTATTTTTATTTCAAATATTGTGTTTCCCAAACCTTGTCAGCTAGCTCATGATAGTTATGTGCATATTGGTCCATGCCCTTCGCATAATCCCCGTCCATAATGGCCGTTTCCGCATTCTTATCAATTGGATTTGCTTCATGCTTACGGATGAGCCTCCTCAAGTCCTCATTATGGTCTCGAATTAGGCACGGCATGAGCAAATTACCATCCGTGCCGTTTTTTTGCCAATTCCGAATATCAGAAAAAAATGGATTAGTATAAATATCGTTCAAATTTCCATTGTTTGAATAAATATCAATGACATTTACAGGGGAGTACGGCACAAAGACGCAGGGTGTTACATTCCCGTTCCATTCAATATAAAAATATCCGCCGTTATCGTGGCCGCCAGCGGAAAGGCATCCGTCAACGATAGTACCGTGGTTCCAAAAATCAGCGAGAAACACTCTCTTCTCGCGAACGAGTTTCCAGGATTGCCGCCACATCTCCAACCGCTGATCAGGGGTTGGCATTAAATCTAATGTGTAAGATCGTCCGATGGGCATATATTGGAAGATCCATCCAATCACAGCATGTTTTTCCTTAAATAGGAATTCGATAAACGAGTCGGATAGAATTTCCTCGGCGTTGTGGCGGGTAGCTGTGAGGGATACACCGTAGGGTACACCAGCTTGGAAGAGGCGGTCCATGGCGGCCATCACCTGGTCAAATACGCCTTCTCCACGCCGCGCATCCGTTTTTTCGCGCCAGCCTTCCAGAGATATTACTGGGATAATATTTCCCAACTTCGCCATCTTTTCCACAGCTATGCCATCAATCAATGTGCCGTTGGTGTACATCATAAAAAACGTATCCGGGTTGTTTTCAACAAGATCCAGGATTGTTTTTCCTTGAGATTTGTAAGCCATTGGCTCTCCCCCGCTAATGACTATAAACTGCGTTCCCCAAAGCTCGCGTGCATCTGAAACAATTTTATTTACCAAATCCCAGTCCAACGCCTGTGCCTTTTCATCTGAATCCGCGTAGCACCCTACACACCTCAGGTTGCATGCTTTTGATGGGCTGATTACCAAGAAACTAGGGGTGTTAAACCCGTACTTTTTGCGGAATTCAATTGATTTTCGCACTCTCAAACTTTTTTCCAGAAAGAGATCTTTTAAAAGGATATTAATAACTTTATCAAGAGTTGCATCTGAGAGTTCATATTCATTAAAAACGCATTTGAATGAATTAAGGATCGCGAAACTCATTGATGCTCTATCATCGGCCACACCAGGAGGCAATTGGCTTTTGGTTTGCCTACGTTTTGAATTATTTTTCAAAAGCCACTTTTCAGCGATTGAGAGCCCTGTGTTTCTGAGCATACGATTCCTTACTATTTTTGCCCCGTTTTTTTCTATGATTCTTAATAACCAGCTAACATCTTGAGAAGTCTTAATATTTGATAACTCATGTACTGTCATTTTTACCTCCGGTTTCTTCATAGAATGTATTTGAATAAAAATTTGTTTTGAACCTCAAATTATCTGTTTATTAGATTCTGGTAAATCATTACCTAGATGAAGCGAAAGTCTTAAGTCTGCGAGTATTGGTTGTGTGACTTTTTCACCAAATGCGACGAGCTCTTTTGCTTGGGTGTAGCCAGTTAAAGATGTGATATGAGGCGGGATTTCTGGACGCAACAAGAAATCAGGTTGTGTTGATTGGATTTTGTCATCAACCTGACGAGAAAGGAATAAATCGACTGTCTCATATAAAGTAAGCGCCATATCCACAAGGGGAACTCGAGAAATTAGTTTCCGATTTGATTCCCTAATCTGCTCTTTTCCAATACCGCTCCAGCCAACATCAACTGCTAAAATGATATCCGCTCCCATATCACGAACAATATCAACAGGTAAATTATTTAATAAACCACCGTCTACCAGGCGCATACCTTCTTTTTCAACTGGAACGAAAATCCCGGGGATTGAAATGGTTGCCCGAACCGCATCTGCTATGAGCCCATCGGATATACGGATCTCTTGGTTGCTATTCAAATCCACAGCTGTTACAGTTAGCGGAATTTCCAAATCTTCAAATGATTTTTCTCCCAAATACCTATTGAAAAATTTTGTCACTTTGTCGCCCTTTAATATTCCTTTTTTGGGCAAGGTTGGATCAATCAACTGAGCAAGGTTGCTGATTGTTCCTACAGAAAAGGCGATTTCCTCGATTTTCGATGGTTTTAATCCAGCGGCATAGCATGCAGCTATCACACCTCCCATGCTTGTCCCCGCTATGAAATCAATTTGAATACCGGCATTTCGCAGCTCCTTCAGGACTCCTATATGCGCTAAACCCCTTGCCCCTCCCCCGCTTAATGCAACTCCTAATTTGGGTTTGTTTTCCGGATAAATCAATTTATCTTCACCTTTTATTTCTTTTAACTTTCATTTTGTAGTAAAGAGTTAATAAATTATGATTAGTTAATCAGCTCGTTTTTCGTTTTTAAAAATACCTTTTGCCGAATAACTTCTTTCACTATTTCTAATAACTCACCGTGGTATTCGGTAATAGTATTTGACGGCCTGCGTTTTTCGTGTTTAAAAAGGCCCCTTAGATTTCTTAAAGGAACTTTCTTAATCTCATTCTTCTCAAAAAGATGGTTTAAAAATACTTCTACACCAAATCGGGTTTCTGCCATTTCTTCCACATGAAAAACTAGATCTTTTTTGTAATAAGCTCTTTCACCCGAAAAATTCAAAAGAGGATTAAATAGCTTCCCTTTTATTAAAGATGGATAACCCACGACTCCCCTTGTTTCATTATCTAACATTGGGGAAAGCAGTTCTCTTATGTGATCATCTGAAAGATTCGTTAGATCCGCATCAATAAAGACAACAATCTCTCCTTTTGCTTGTTTAATTCCAATAGACAACGCATAACCTTTTCCTCGATTTTTTTGCAAATCAACGATTTGGATTTTCTCTTTGAATTGATTCAATATATCCATGCTTGCGTCTGTAGAGCCATCATTTATGCAAATGACTTCATCAATTAATTTGTTTTTCAGTAGTGTATGAATAACTTTTGAAATAGTTTTTTCTTCGTTGTAAATAGGAACGATAGCTGAAACTGATTTTCTTTTATTCATTTGTTCATCTCCAAATCTCTCACAAAGTTTGATATAAATCGGTATCTTCAAAAAATTTTCTCTTATGGATCCATTTAAGACTCCACATGTATAGCAATGGGAATCTATAGAAAATACTCTTTTTGCTCATTCTATTTCCCCATCCGTCTTTGCCGGCGTTGAAATTCTTCTAACGCAATATCAAGCTGCTTTTTATCAAAATCTGGCCAATTTACTTTTGGAAAATACAATTCCGAGTAAGTACCTTGCCATGGGAGAAAGTTTGAAAGCCTTTGTTCTCCTGATGTTCTAATGATCATATCTGGATCGGGTAACCCAGCAGTGTCTAAATTAATGTTGATGAGCTCCTCTGTTATTTCTGATGCTGTGGCATTGATAAGAAGTAATTTTTTTAAAGTCCTAACAATCTCATCTCTGCCCCCATAATTGATTGCGAGATTGACGATCATTTTTTCATTACTTCTTGTTTGTGTTATTAATTCTGTTAATGTTTTTTGTAAAGTACTTGGCAGCCCTTGGAAATCGCCCAATATCCTTATTTGAATCCCAAGATTATTTGCTTCCTCCATTTTATTTCTGGCATAAGTTTCAAAAAGTTTCATCAAATATGACGTCTCTCTTTCTGACCTTTTCCAGTTTTCAGTAGAGAAAGCGTAGATCGTAATAATTTTTATTCCTAAAGCCTGAGCATATTTAACAATTTCCTCGATTCTTTCCGCGCCTTTTTTATGCCCTGCAAAGGTGGGCAATCTTTTTCCCTTCGCCCAGCGTCGGTTGCCATCAACGATAATACCCACGTGGTACGGAATACCTTCTCGTTTAGTTATTGTTTTATTCATATCCTTATCCTTTTATGAAAACGGGTACATAAAGATCAAACTTGAGAATTATCTGTAATAAATCAACTCATTAAAAATCAAATATATTTTCATTGACATAATTACTATGTGCGAATTTTTTTGCGATTTTTAAACATACTTGTTTCACCTCTCATTTATTCCGATCGCGCAAGGCCACATACACTAATGCGGCCATTAATGTTGTGAAAAGAATAGCTAAATAGATCAGGGCGTGGAGTATAGTTATTTTCTCCATTTATCCCTGTAAAGTGGTTGATGTGGTAATGGAGTGGAATTTTTTTTGTTTACGCCCTTCATTTACGCCCTCTTTTTCCCCGTGTTCTTTCCCCTTGTAATGAAATCCTTGCCTGACAAAATCTTTCTCCCAGGCATCGTCCATAATCGATTTGACCTTTGCGGAATATTCATCTAGGGGACTGGAAAATTTTGTCACCAGATTCTCTGCTCCAGGGTGAGTGGGGTATGGATGAAATTCATTGAAAATTTCACGAAAAATATGAGGGTGGTCTATCAATTGGCAGGGCAATAAAAGGTTCTCGTTGAATGGCTGCCGAGCGCGCATAGCTTTGAAAAACGGCGATTTCAAAACTTCACGCAAGCTTTTTTCTTTCACATTATCCACCGCAAAATGAGCAAAAATGCATGGTTCCACATCGCCGTTGCTATTGATATGAAGATAATTACGGCCGCCTGCAATACAGCCGCCGACATAGGGAGCATCATTCCAGAAATCAGCTACAACAATCGGAAATTTTTTTCGTATCCGTGCGGCGCCATGTGTACGCATAAACTCTCGTTGTTTGGGGGTGGGCATCAAGCTAACATCAGGGCTCCTTCCAACGGGCATGTACAAAAAATGCCAGCCCCAGTAACATCCTTTTTTAACCATTAATTGGTTGAAACGGTCCCCGCAAATGGTCTCTGCGTTATCACGCGTAACCATTACAGAGAAACCATATAAAGCGCCTGCCTGGTGTAAATTATCCAGTGCCCGCATAGTTTTTTGATAAACTCCCTTGCCGCGGCGGGAATCAGTCTCTTTTTGTGATCCTTCAAGACTCACTATTGGCATAACATTGCCCAACTGGATAATGCGCTCTACGGTTTTCTCGTTCAGCAAGGTTCCATTAGTAAAAACCTGGAAAGCGACATCGCTGAATTTTTCGTAGATATCCTGCATGTAATCACAAATGAAAGGTTCTCCGCCTAATATCGTAAAAAAGTAGACTCCCATTTGTCGTGCTTCTTCTATCACCCGTTCAATAATTTCATATGGCAAATCATCTTTTTGGCTATATTCGCTTGCATAGCAGCCCTTGCAGCGCAAATTACAGCGCATGGAAGGGCTTAAGAGGATAGTAAAGGGTGGATAGAATCCCTCTTTATTTTTGAACATTTCACGTTTTTTAGCATTTAAACCGTAGCTGTTATTGAGAATAAGATTGATAATAAACTTGTTGCGGACATTGGGATGCATCTCGCGAAAGATACGTTTAACCATTATGCCCATTGGTTCATTATTTTCAACGGCTTGTTTAACAGCCGAAATTTGCTCCTGTGCGCTCTGATCATCCCGTTTGATCCAAATCAGAAAATCAAATATGCGTCTAATGTTTTTATCAGAGATAGAATTCGTCCGCGAAATGATGTTTTTGATCGCTTGTTGCATTAAAAACCGCTTAATATTTTCCATGGTCGTTCCTTAAAATTATTATTTCCGCTCGTGATGCCAGGTCGTATGCAGAACAGCATATCCCGCCGATACCAGCCCGACGATATAAATTGGCCAATTAAAGGGTGTGGGTCGTAATTGGGCAAGTGTTTCCAAATCCGCGGGCATTACCGATAAAGCATCTTCCATGAATGAATACAACAACATGAATACGCCGGCAGTCAAGATAGTCCCATCAAGCGCAAGAAATCTAACTTTGCGTCCTTTATCTTCGCTAATTACAGCTAATATCCCTCCCGCAACCATCAGGCAGGCAATCAACATTGGCGCGATAACCGGCCCCCACCAGGGCAGTGGTATCAAAAATAAAAGAACTGGTGAAAAGAGAGAA
>CAYPPV010000059.1:0-8581 GCA_964412705.1 uncultured Pelolinea sp.
AAGGGAGCTTGACTGCAAGACCAACGCGTCGAGCAGAGACGAAAGTCGGGCTTAGTGATCCCACGGTACTGAGTGGAAAGGCCGTGGCTTAACGGATAAAAGCTACCCCGGGGATAACAGGCTGGTGAAGTCCAAGAGTTCATATCGACGACTTCGCTCGGCACCTCGATGTCGGCTCATCGCATCCTGGGGCTGGACAAGGTCCCAAGGGTCGGGCTGTTCGCCCGTTAAAGCGGTACGCGAGCTGGGTTCAGACCGTCGTGAGACAGGTCGGTCTCTATCCGCTGTGGGCGTAAGGGATTTGAGAGGAGCTGCTCCTAGTACGAGAGGACCGGAGTGGACAGACCTCTGGTGTGCCAGTTGTCGTGCCAACGGCATCGCTGGGTAGCCAACGTCTGGCAGAGATAACCGCTGAAAGCATCTAAGTGGGAAACTTGCCTCAAGATTAGATCCCTGTTTCCGTAGGGAAGTAAGATCGCAGGAAGACTACCTGCTTGATAGGCGGCGTGTGTAAGTGCAGCAATGCATTAAGCTAAGCCGTACTAATGATCGAGCGCTTCTTTTGCGTGGTGCGGAGAACTCGGCAGTCTTTATTTCATCAACCTGCATACTATTTACGGTTCAATCAAAGTCTCTTGGTGATTGGAGCGGCGGTGGTACACCCGGACACATTCCGAACCCGGAAGTTAAGGCCGCCAGCGCCGATGGTACTTGGGTGGGTGACCCCCTGGGAGAGTAGGTCATTGCCAAGAGACTTTTTCGTTTAAATTAAGCGCACACCCTTTCTGCTTGCTTTTCACTGTTTAATCAATACAATTAATAAGTGGCTGTTAATGAGGAATACCCACACTATTCCCTACCCTACCATATTATTTTTGAGCTAATTTATAAACTTTGCACTGGTGAACGCAGCAGGTTTAAGAAGACCGCCCTGAAAATGGTTGCAGGCATTCATCCGCCGGTTCACTATTTGGGATTGGAGAATGTTCCAACACAAGGATCCTTCCTGGTAACGTTAAACCACTATTCCAGAAAAGGATTTTTAATTGCTTGGGCTGCGGCAGCCATTACAGCAGTAATGCCCAGAGACCCTGTGTGGATGATGACAGGTGCGTGGACCAGCCGCAAGGGCGGATGGGACAGTGTCCGGACAGCTGTAACGAAGAGAATTTTCAAACGAATTGCGGAAGTATATGGATTTGTGACGACACCACCGATGCCGCCAGCAAAGGAAGAATTGATGGACAGGATGCTCAGTATACGAAAGCTGATAGGGATTCTGGAAAACCAGCCTGATCCAATCCTCTGTATCGCCCCAGAAGGGAGGGATACCCCCGGGGGGAAGCTCGCAAGCCCCTTTCCTGGTACCGGAAAACTTGTTTTACAGCTGAATCAAATTCTGAAACAGGTGTTGCCTGTTGGGGTTTATGAGAAAGATGGGAAACTGCATATTCACTTTGGAGAAGTGTATTTTTTAAATGATACAAACATAAATGGCGATTTTATGGCAAGCGAAATAATTATGGAAAGGATTGCTGATACACTTCCAAGCTATATGAAATAGCCCCAAAATATCAAAACAGAGAGAGTAAATGAAAAAACTGTCCCTTGACAAACTGCTATCAATAAATTTTTACTGGGTAGGCTTGTCCTTCATGTGGAACAGCATACATCCAATCGTGCTTCCTGCGGTTTTGCTATATCTGGTCCCATCCAGGATGAAAAACACCTATCTGGGTGTCTTGACTTTTGCAGGCCTTATTCTGGCAATGATTATCCAGCCTATCTCAGGTGCAGCTAGTGACAGCTGGCGTTCCCGATGGGGTAGAAGGAAACCGCTGGCTGTAATTGGAACAGTAGCGGCCCTGATATTCTTGGGTCTGCTTGCATGGTCTGGCAACCTTTTGGTAGTCATTATTGGTTATATTGGCTTGCAAATCGCGTCTAATATTGCCCACGGTCCGATGCAAGGGCTGCTTCCAGACCTTGTTCCGGATGAGCAGATGGGGACTGCCAGCGGTATTAAAAACCTAATGGATATGGCTGGATTAATTATTGCTTCACTTGCCGCAGGAAATCTGCTCTCGCCGGATGACCGCCACCCAACGGCAATTATGCTAATGGTCATTGCAGTGCTGGCAGGTTCATCCCTAGCAACTTTTCTCAGCACTCCGGAATCACCTACCAATCTGGCGGAAAAATTAAAAGAGAAAATTCATTTTCGCAATGTTTTCAACCTGGATGCCAGGAACAACAAAGATTTCATCTTGTTAATTGGCTCCCGTTTTATTTTTTTGGTAGGCGTCTACGGCGTGCAGACTTTTGCCCAGTACTATATACGCGATGTCATGCAAGCACCCAATCCGGTCCAGGCAACCGGAAATGTCATGGCGGCACTGGCTGTAGCACTGGTGATTTTTAGTGTATTGGGCGGCATCTTGACAGACCGCTTTGGATCTGGAAAAGTGCTCATTTGGGCGAGCATTTTCACATCAACAGGTTGCCTGCTGCTCATAGTGGCAGACTCAATGGGGATGCTGGTGGGTTTCGCGAGCATTGTTGGCGCTGGTATTGGTCTTTACCTGACCTCCAATTGGGCGCTTGCCAACCGGCTGGCGCCAAAAGAGCAGGCAGGCAAATTTCTTGGCCTGACAAACCTGGCGACCGCAGGCGCCAGTGCCTTCAGCAAACTGGGCGGAATCCCGATTGATATGATCAATAGCGCCTTTCCCGGGAAATATTTCGGATATGCCTGGCTTTTCCTGATCAGCGCCTTTTTTTCTTTAGCCAGTCTGGCTGTGTTGGCAAAAGTAAAAGCGAAGCAACTCTAATTTATTAAATGGATTGAATTCACGCTTTTGCTATTTGACACCTTATTTTCTAACACTTATAATTACAGTCGAAGTAATTAACAATAAATTTGCCAGGAGGCATAGAAAAAAGAGCTTCCAAATAAAACTGATTTGCCCGCTGAAAAGACCCGGTTGAAGGAAAAAATCAGTCGGGTTTTTTCTTGAGCGCCACCCTTGGTGAAGGGAGGTGATGAGAAAAGTGACGACAGTTTTTTTACGGCCAAATGAATCACAGGATCAGCTGCTGAGACGCTTCCGAAAAAAAGTAGTCCGTTCTGGTGTGTTATCCACAGTCCGGAAGAAAAGATGGTTTATTTCCAAAAGCGAAGAACGACGCATGGAAGAAAAAAAAGCAGCGCGCAGGATGCGGCAACGGAATCATACTCAACCTGACCGCTGAACAGCTGATCTCAATAAGACAGGAAAGGAGTCTTAGTGGGAAAAGAAGAGAAAATCGAGGTAGAAGGAACCGTAGTCGAAGCCCTTCCCGGAACGCAGTTCAGGGTTGAACTGGATAATGGTCATGAAGTATTGGCTTATCTATCTGGAAAAATGCGGCGGTACTACATACGTATTCTCTTGGGAGACAGGGTCAAATTGGAGATGTCTCCCTATGATCTGACAAGAGGCAGAATCGTCTATCGCTTCAAAAAGAAGCGATCTTCAGGAAAACAAGAAGAAGAGAGCGAATAATAAAAAAATCCCCAACGGAATTCGTCGGGGATTTATTTTTTCTTTGTACTCTATTTTATATACAAAATTTGATTGTCAAAGGAAATCAAAGCTTTCATATAATTTGCTCTTTCAAACGCAGCCGGAAATTCGACTGCTTTCTGGCTGAGCGATCCGCGCATTTGATCAACTGATTCATATTCGTGCTCATCCATCCAGTCGGCAAAACCCGCTGTCATTTTCTCGGCAGCTGCAATACCGTTTTGTGCCAGTTCGGAGGCCGTCATCACGGCATTGGATCCCGCCATAATCGCCTTGGCGATATCTTCAGCACTATGCACACCGCTTGTTATAGCAAATTGGGTGTCCACACGGCCATGCATGATTGCAATCCAGCGCAGAGGAAGGAGCATATCATTGGAATTACTCAGAATTAATTTCGGCATGACTTCTAGTTCTTCAACATCCAGGTCTGGCTGGTAAAATCGGTTGAACAGGACCAGGCCATTCGCACCTGCGCCCGCCAGTTTCTGCGCAAAATTGGGAATACTTGTGTAGAAGGGGCTGAGTTTTACCGCAAGCGGAATTTTGATTGATTTCCGGATATCCCTGACCAATTCTACCTGTGCATCTTCCAATTCTTGCGCATCAATATCACTGTCGGTAGAAAGGAAGTACATGTTTATTTCAAGCGCGTCTGCCCCTGCACCCTGTATCAGTCTTGCGTATTCAATCCATCCTCCCGTGGAAATGCCATTCAGGCTAGCAATAACAGGAATTTCAACTGACTCCTTTGCGTCCTGTATTAATTTCAGATATTTTTCAGGGCCAACATTGTAATTGCCAAGATCCGGGTAAAAAGTTACCGATTCCCAGAAAGAATCTTCATGCCGGGTGAGAAAATGATTAAGCGCTTTGGATTCATGGCTGATCTCTTCCTCAAACAGAGAATAAAGTACGACTGCACCCAAGCCAGCATCTTCCATTTTCTTGATATTTTCAAGTTTCTTGGAGAGTGCGGAAGAAGATGCTATCAGCGGATTCTTTATCTCCAACCCCAAATACTTTGTTGCTAAATTCGCCATGTTTTCTCTTTTCTATATAAAAAAGACATGCGGATGCTATGCGCATCCGCATGTCTTATCTTTTATTCTTCAGCCTCTTTGAGGCTGAAGTCCATGGCCGCCATCTGGCTGTACTTCAACCAGCGTTCATCAGCGTCCTTCTGGGCTAGTTCCATCAGCATTTCCGCCCGCTCTTCGTTTGCGTGTACAAGCATTTTGTATCTGGTCTCGTTATAAGCGAAATCACGCACAGGGATGCTCGGTTTCTTGTAATCCAGCTGCAATGGATTTTTTCCTTCTTTTGCGAGATCGGGATTGTAGCGGTAAATTGGCCAGACGCCAGATTTGACTGCCAGGTTCTGCTGCCTTAATCCATATCTGAGGTTGTAGCCGTGATTGATGCAGGGCGTGTTGGCGATAATTAGGGCGGGCCCGTCAAAGGCATCCGCTTCGCGGAACGCGCGCAATGTCTGCATGTCGCTTGCGCCCATCGCTACTTGGGCAACATAAATGTAGCCGTAGGACATGGCCATCATACCCAGATCCTTGCGCGGCAGCCCTTTGCCGCTGGCTGCAAATTTTGCAACCGCACCGCGCGGTGTGGCTTTGGATGACTGGCCGCCTGTGTTGGAATAGACGCCGGTATCCAGAACCAGCACTTTGACATTGAGCCCGGAAGCGAGAACATGGTCAAGGCCGCCATAGCCGATGTCGTACGCCCAGCCGTCGCCGCCGACAATCCAGACGCTCTTGCGAACCAGTTTATCTGCGACGCTAAGGAGCTGGCGAGCGGCGGGATTGTTTACTTTCTTGAGTTTTTCTTTGAGTTCTTCCACGCGCTTTCGCTGTGCCTGAATTCCCGCATCATCTGACTGGTCTGCGGAAAGCAACCCATCCGCAAGATCATCACCGATATCACTACGCAGTTTTTCAACAAGCTCCCGGGCGAATTCGGTCTGTTTATCCATGGTCAGGCGCATGCCGAGGCCAAATTCTGCGTTGTCCTCAAACAGTGAGTTGGACCATGCAGGTCCGCGCCCTTCACTATTGAATGTGTAAGGTGTGGTTGGCAGGTTTCCTCCGTAAATAGAGGAACATCCCGTTGCGTTGGCAATCACTGTCCTGTCACCGAACAGCTGGGTGAGAATTTTGATATAAGGCGTCTCACCGCAGCCGGCGCAGGCGCCGGAAAACTCAAATAGGGGCTGGAGAAGCTGTGAATTCTTCACGGTATTAGGAACAAATTTGGTCCGGTCAGGTACCGGCAGATTTGTGAAGAATTTCCAGTTTTCGTTTTCTGATTCCCGAAGCTCTGGCTGTGGGGCCATATTGATCGCCTTGCGCTCTGGATTGGTCTTATCCTTGGCGGGGCAGGCTTCCACGCAGAGCGCACAGCCTGTGCAGTCTTCAGGCGAGATCTGAACGGTGTATTTATATCCGGGAAATTCGCGGAATTTTGCATCGGTTGATTTGAAAGTCTCAGGGGCATTTTTGAGCTCACCCTCTTCATATACCTTGATGCGTATAACGGAGTGCGGGCAGACGAAAGCGCATTTGCCGCACTGAATGCAGATGTCCGGTTCCCAGACGGGAATTTCAAGAGCAATATTGCGTTTTTCCCACTGCGTTGTTCCGGTGGGGTATGTTCCGTCATTGGGCATTTTGCTCACGGGCAGATTGTCCCCCTCCTTCACAATCATGGCACCCAGGACTTCCTTTACGAAATCGGGTGCTTCTGGCGGAACGGGAGAAACTCGCGTGAATGTGCTGGTTACCTTGTCCGGCACTTCCATCTTGTGAAGGTTTTCAAGCGACGAATCAACCGCGGCATAATTCTGTTTGACAACTGCCTCGCCGCGTTTACCGTAGGTCTTTTTGATCGATTTTTTTATTTCTTTAATGGCTTCATCTTTCGGCAGGATGCCGCTGATGGCGAAGAAACAGGTCTGCATGATGGTATTGATGCGGCCGCCCATACCGGTTTTTTTAGCAACGTCATAAGCATCAATAATGTAGAACTGCAGGTCCTTTTCGATAATATCTTTCTGTACTTCCTGGGGGAGATGGTCCCAGACCTCATCCGGGCCAAAAATGCTGTTGAGCAGGAATACGGCGCCGGGTTTGGCAAATTTGAGCATATCGAACTTTTCAAGGAATGTAAACTGGTGGCATGCTACGAAATCGGCTTCTTTTTCGCCGATCAGATAGGGCGCTTTAATTGGTTCTGGGCCGAACCGCAGATGTGAGATTGTCATGGCTCCTGATTTCTTGGAATCATAGACAAAATATCCCTGGGCATAGTTGCCGGTTTCTTCCCCGATAATTTTCGTTGAATTTTTGTTTGCCCCGACCGTACCGTCAGCACCTAACCCAAAGAATACACAGCTGACAGTATCCTTACTTGTTATGGAGAAATCCGGGTTGTATTCAATGCTTCTGTTGGTGAGGTCATCCTTGATTCCGACCGAAAAGTCATTCATGGGCGATTCTTTTTTGAGCTCATCGAACACGCCCTTAACCATTGCGGGTGTGAATTCCTTGGATGACAGGCCAAATCGGCCGCCAACCACTATCGGCGTTTCCTCAAAGGTTGCAGTTCCTTCCTTAACCGCGTTCATAATGACCGAAGAAACATCCTTGAATAAGGGTTCGCCATCTGCTCCAGGTTCTTTGGTGCGGTCGAGCACGGCAATCGCTTTAACGCTGTCCGGCAGTGCATCCAGGAAATGCTTAACAGAGAATGGCCTGTAAAGCCGGACAGTGATAACGCCCACTTTCTCACCCTGATTGGCAAGGTATTTGGCTGTCTCTTCTGCGGTTTCAGCACCAGATGCCATTAGAATGATGACGCGTTCAGCGTCTTGTGCGCCGGCGTATTCAAAAATCCGGTATTCTCTTCCGGTTAATTTTCCAAACTTGTCCATTACTTGCTGGGTGACTTCCGGGCATTTTTCATAGAATGGGTTTACTGTTTCCCGTGCCTGGAAAAATACATCCGGATTTTGTGCCGTACCCCTGATGGCCGGATGGTCCGGGGAGAGACCGCGTTCGCGGTGTTCAAACACTTTTTCGTCATTGATCATCTCCCGCATCACTTCCTCATCTAACAGTTCGATTTTGTTGACTTCATGGGAAGTGCGGAAGCCGTCAAAAAAATGCAGGAAAGGAACGCGTGTCTCCAAGCTCGCCGTCTGTGCGATCAGGGCCATGTCGTGCGCTTCTTGGATGGACCGGGAAGCCAACAGCGCGAAACCGGACGCTCGTGTGGCGGTTACATCGGTGTGGTCTCCAAAAATAGAGAGCGCCTGGGCAGCTACCGAACGAGATGACACGTGAAAAACGCAGGCAGTGAGCTCGCCGGCGATTTTATACATGTTTGGAAGCATTAGAAGCAGGCCCTGGGATGCGGTAAAGGTGGTGGTCAGGGACCCTGTGGTCAGGGCGCCGTGAACGGCGCCTGCCGCGCCTCCTTCTGCCTGCATTTCAATTACTGTTGGGACGGTTCCCCAGATATTCGAGATACCGGCAGCAGACCAGGCATCTGCATGTTCTCCCATTGGGGAGGAGGGGGTAATAGGATAAATGGCAATGACTTCGTTTAAACGGTATGCGGTATATGCCAGCGCCTCATTGCCGTCGATCATAACCTGTTGACGTTTCATTAAAATTCTCCTTCAGAATGAGCAGGTTCTCCCCTTTCTCTCCGGGCTGTCCGCCTTCCAATCCAAACGGTTGATATTTTCTACGTTCACTCAAAATCGAAACCGTCTGAGATTTAAGAAATCTGTATGCCCGTACAACACCATTCCCGCCTTTATATTTTCCATCGCCTCCTGAATCTATTCTGATTTGGAAAGCCTCCGGATTGACTTGCGGAAATCGAATTTCAATCACTTCCGGGTCCGTAATGCGTGTATTGGTCATGTGGACTTGGCAGGCTGAGGCTCCATGAAATTTATCAACTGCTCCTGAACCACCTGCGATTGTTTCATA
>CAYPPV010000060.1:0-8535 GCA_964412705.1 uncultured Pelolinea sp.
GCTTCTGCTCCCGAGTTCATTACGATCGCCATCATATAACCGGTCAAATCACATAACTCTTTATAAAGCAATGGGAGCTGATCATTCCTGAATGCCCTAGATGTGAGTGTCAATTTCTTCGATTGCGAGATGAGCGCATCAAGGATTTTCGGATGAACATGCCCCTGATTTAGGGCACTGTATGCGCTTAAGCAATCCAGATAGCGTTTTCCCTCGACATCGTAGACCCAAACCCCTTCTCCCTTTTCCAGCACAACATCCAGCGGTTTGTAGTTATGGGCGCCAAATTTTTCTGCTAGTTGAATTAATTCTTTTGCTTTCATTATTTTTTCAAGTCAAAAATTGAACAAGTATAGCTTTTTGCGCATGAAGCCGGTTATGCGCCTGCTCAAAGATGACGGATTGAGAACCATCAGCCACTTCATCTGTGATCTCAAAACCCCTGTGCGCTGGCAGGCAGTGCATAACTATCGCGGACTTATCGGCGTGAGAGAGTAATTCTTTGTTCACCTGATAAGGGGGGAAAATGCGCATTCGTTCTTCCGCTTCTTCTTCTTGTCCCATACTTGTCCATGTATCTGTGTAAACCACCTGACATTCGGTCACCGCTTCAGCAGGATTGCGAAAATTTTTTAGTACAGATCCGCTCTCTTCGGCAATTTTCATAGCAGCCGACCACTGTTCGTCATCTATTTCAAATCCCTCAGGAGTGGCAATATTGAAATTCATTCCCAATTTTGCGCATGTGTACATCAGGGAAAGGGCAACATTATTGCCATCTCCAACGTAACTGACATTTAGACCCTCCAGATTGACAAATCTTTCATATATTGTCAGTACATCTGCTATGGCCTGGCAGGGGTGGTTGTAATCACTAAGACCGTTTATTACCGGTACGGATGCCCATTCTGCTAATTCAACTACATGAGAATGATCAAATACCCTTGCCATTATTGCACTGACATATCCAGAAAGCACCCTCGCAACATCAGCAATGGATTCTCTTTTACCAAGACCAATTTCTGTCGGCGAGATAAATAATGCATCACCCCCAAGATGGCGCATGGCCATGTCAAAACTTATTCGAGTCCTGAGACTTGGTTTATTAAAAACCATAGCCAATACCTTGCCGCGAAGAATTGGCGGATTACCGTATTTGAAATACTCCGCCTTCAGCTTTACTGACAGATCGAGCATATCCATAATTTCGCTGCGGGAAAAATCAGCAATTTCCAGAAAGTCTTTTTTCATACATTTCCTCCAATGAATAAGATCAATATCGAGTATATCACCACCGATTTAAAAGATTGTATGAGGAAACTACTGGAAACGGAGGATAAAAAGAATTATTTAATATTCTTCCGCTCTTCTCTTAATGCAAACCGGAAGAGATAGCGCCCGATTATAGGCGCAAAGAGATATAAGAGTTTTCCTTCAAGCCCGGGAATAATTGTAAATTTCTTCTTTCTCATGCCTCTGATAATCACATCCGCGACATCATCCGCTTTCATCATACCAGCTGATGAGTTAATTTTCTTTGTAGTTTCAGGCATGATAGAGCGTTCAAATTCAAGCTGAGGTGTATCTGTATCAGGAGGGAGTACGACAGAAACATCTATTCCATAAGGTTTCAATTCTGCTCGTAAACACCTTGAAAACCCGCGTATCGCATATTTTGACGGGGCATATGCCGTATAACCAAAGATTCCTACCAAGGCAGCCAGTGAAGAAATGTTTACTATATAACCCGATCTTTTTTTAACCATCAGCGGAGCAACCAGTTTAGTTGAATAGACTGTTCCCAAATAATTTGTCGTAATGACATCCTCAAATATTTCTGGATCTAAATCCAGAAATCTGCCCGGATACGTAATACCCGCTGAATTTATCAGAATATCTACCTCTGGAATGTTTTTGAGACCGTTTTTCAGGTTTGAAAAATCTCTCACGTCAGCCGAGATGCCTGTCAATTGTTGAGATTTGATTTGTCTGTGTTCTTCAATCTCAGATTCCGCATCAGACAATCGAGCTTTATTCCTGCCGAGTATGAAGACATCATTTCCGAGCGTGAAAAATTTTTTCGCGAGCGCCAAACCAATACCGCTGGAGCCGCCAGATATCAGTATTTTCTTGCTACGAAATTCAGGTGTCCTTTTCATATCTTAGTGGCAACAATCTGCGCAGCTTCCACCAGTACAGGAACCGCAGCTTTTATCCATGCCTGAAATGGAACCTACTGAATTTCTGGCAAAGAAAGTTGACATTATCCTTTTTGTTTTTTGGCTGCTGCATTTTTCACAAGGAATCGCATCGTCTGCAGATGCAGAAGGTCGCATAGCTTCGAATTTTTTACCGCATTTGTCACATTGATATTCATAAATCGGCATTGAAAAAACCATATCAAAAAATCAATCAATAATAATAACAGATTTTTTTATCAAAAGTTGCTAAAGTAATGTAAAATATTCAATAGATATATATTCACATTATGAATAATAAATTGGAACTGGAAACAGCTCTATTGGGATTTTTGATTGATAACCCGATGCATGGTTATGAACTCAATAAAAAAATCTCCGATTTATCAGGTGTCGGTCTTGTTTGGAGGGTAAAGACTGGAAAACTATATGCCATGCTGAAGAAACTGGAAGCAGGAGGTTTTGCAACATCAAATATAGTAAAAAACGGAAACCGTCCGGCGAAAATTGTATTTTCGGCAACAGATAAAGGGAAAAAACATTTCCGAAACTGGATAAAAGAACCCGTACAGCACGGAAGGGAATTCCGCATCAAATTTTTATTAAAGCTATATTTTTCAATAAAAGATAATGAAAAAACCGCTAAACACCTAGTCCATTCACAGATGAAAGAAACAGAAGAATGGAGAAGAGATATTGAAAAGGGTCAAAAAAAGGAGGGAAATGAATTCAAGAAAATTGTGACAACTTATCGAATGTTCCAGATGAATAATCTAATCGATTGGCTGGAATGGTGTGATAAATTTATTATGGAGAATGAATAATGAAATTTAGAAGATTCATTTACGCTCTCTTAATCATTATGATCCTCCTTACAGGTTGCAGGTCTTCAGGATTGAATATACAAAATGAGATTGAAATCGAAGACGCTTTTGGTCGAATAGTCGCATTTTCTGGAAAACCTCAAAGGATTATCATCGCGGGAAAGCAAACTCCTATGCTGGCGAATTTCTTTTATTTGTTTGATTCGGCTAGCGAAAAGATTTTTGCTATTGAAAACAGAACTCAGAGAGCAAACCAATTTCTTACTCTCATTGACCCTAATCTGGAATCAAAACTTATTCTTGAGAAAGGTGCCGGTGGAGAGCAAATTGCGCCACTGAATCCTGATGCAGTAATTTTAAAAACCAGCATGCGCGAATCTGTAGGAAATCAATTAGAGCAAATCGGAATTCCCGTTATATATGTGGAATTTGAATCCATCGACCAGATTTATCGCGATGTCCGCATGATCGCTGAATTGTTAAAAGAGTCAAGCAGGGGAGAAGAGATTATATCCATCTATGAAGAATTTTATTCAGAGATTTCAAACGAAATTGATGGACTCCCTAATGAGAGTGTCCTCCTGGTAGAAATTGTTGATGATGCGGGGGGATATACAATAAGCGTTCCTGCTGAAAATTGGCTGCAGACAGACCTGGTCAGGCGTGCAGAAGGAAATCCGGTGTGGATAGATTCGGTTTTGGGTGGAGGGTGGTCGGAAATAAACTTTGAGCAGATAACTGTTTGGAATCCAGATCATATATTTGTGGTTAATTATCAGGGGAACGCGCCAACCATCGTTGAGAAATTGCGTACGGATGAACTTTGGAAAAATTTAAATGCGACTAAGAATAATCACATTGTAGCTTTTCCGAATGATTACATCAGCTGGGATCAACCAGATCCCAGATGGATTCTCGGTTATTCATTCCTAGCCAACAGGCTTCATCCAGAAGCCATTTCTGACGAAATTCTGGATGAAAAAATTATTACCTTTTATAAATTATTCTATGGCCTGGATGAGGTTTTTATTAAAGAAAATATTCTTACCATGATTAAACAATGAATGATAAATAAAAATACAGCGTTACTGATATGTTTATTTCTCATTATTATAATTTCATTGGTATTAGGAAGGTACACCTTAATTTTTAATTCCGCGAACCTGCGTGACAACCCTTTTTTAATTGATTTAATCCTGGATTTACGCCTGCCGAGAATTGCAACAGCAGTATTATCCGGAATTTCCTTAACCATAGCAGGATATGTGATGCAGTCTGTGTTCAAAAACCCGCTGGCAGATCCTGGAATAATGGGGGTCAGCCAGGCAGCCGGATTTGGCGCGGCTCTGGGAATTCTTTACTTCGGGCAGTCTCCTCTGTTAATCAAAATTTTATCTTTTGCTTTCAGTCTGTTGGCTCTTTTTTTAGTAATACTCTTTACACGCCGACTTAAATTGAAGAGGATTCTTGGACTTGTGTTGGCAGGGATCGCTGTTTCTGCTCTTTTTTCGGCGGGCCTTGGCCTGCTGAAGTATCTGGCAGATCCAATAGACCAGCTTCCGAATATTGTATTTTGGCTGCTTGGAAGCATTTCGGGAGCTAACTGGGATTCATTTTTTTTACTTGCTTTAATCACACTTCCACTGATCTTTTTCTTTTATTTATATAGATGGCGATTGAATGTTCATATGCTTGACGAAAGAGTTACTTTTTCACTTGGAATAGAAAAATCCTGGGAACTAAATCTTGTGCTTGCAACAGCCGTGCTTCTTACATCCTCAATTATTTCAACCACTGGAATTATCGGCTGGGTTGGGCTGATTGTTCCAAATTATGCGCGCCTAATTGCTGGCCCGCACGCATCCAGAAGTATGCTATTCTCCGGAATTTCCGGAGGTATTTTCTTGTTAATTTGTGATGATTTATCCCGAATTTTGCTGCCTGGAGAGATACCGATTGGTATCATAACGGCCTTTTTTGGTTCATTCTTATTCGTATTTTTATTCTGGAAAAACAGGGATTTCCTTTAATCATGAAAAAAATAGTGCTGGAAAATCTCAATTTTTTCTATCCTGGAAATAAAATATTGCGTAATATCAATTTTGAATCCGGACCATACAGTATTACGTCTTTAATTGGCACAAACGGTTCAGGTAAAACCACCCTTCTTCTATTGCTACTCGGTTTAATTAACCCTAATTCAGGAAGAATCCTTATTCTAAATAAATATGGGGAATCCTTAAAACCCGATCAACTGGCAGGAAAAATAGGATATCTGCCGCAAATAGAGAGATTTCCTTCCGGTTTTAGTATTAAAGATTATGTTTTATTGGGCAGAATACCCTTTATCGGTTTTTTTTCATCACCATCCAAGAAAGATTTGTTTGTGACAGATATGCTGATCTCAAAGCTTAAACTGGATAGATTATCTTCATACAAATTAGGTGAAATCAGCGGAGGAGAACTGCAGCGTGTTCGTATAGCAAGAGCACTTGCGCAAAATCCGGATTTAATATTGCTGGATGAACCAACAACACATTTAGACATCGGCCATAAGAAAGAGATTTATCAACTGTTATCGGAATTACGTGATAAAGGCAAAACTATATTTTATTCCACCCACGACCCAGTAGATGCTTTGACACATAGCGATTATTGCATCATGTTGAATGGAAAACTACCCGCTAAAACTGGCAG
Source organism: uncultured Pelolinea sp. (assembly GCA_964412705.1). Classification (GTDB taxonomy): domain Bacteria; phylum Chloroflexota; class Anaerolineae; order Anaerolineales; family Anaerolineaceae; genus Pelolinea. The sequence goes on from CAYPPV010000060.1 coordinate 5,720, forward strand.
AACCACCGAGATTATCAACTCTAAAAATTTGTCAACATATTTCCATGTTGAATCAGAAATAATTGAATTGAATAGTCAAAAAGTCATTCTGTACAAATAAAAGAAATCCCATGCCGGAAATTTACGCTATAACAGGAGCCAGGGAAATGGGAAAAACACTTCTGTGCAAAAAACTAGCAGAAAAATTCTCCTCCTCCGGACTAATGGTCAGCGGTATTCTTTCAATAAAACGGACGGAGAATAGGAGTGGCAGGAAAATCTTTGCTCAAATTATAAACAGCAAGGAGGAGAGAGAAATCGCCGTCTTTGAGCCAGGCTGGGATGCTGATTTTCCAATCAGGGAAATCTCGACTGGGCAGACAAAATGATCAGAAATCTATTACCCGCAGATGTCATAATAATTGATGAATTGGGGTACCTGGAATTCGAAATGGGCAGAGGCCTGGTTTCGGGTATTGATATTTTGGAGTCGGGAGAATATATGGCCGCATTTGTAGTCATAAGGACATCTTTAATCAAGGCGGCTAGAGAAAAGATACAAATCCACGAAGTAATACATATTAATCAATCAACCGATATTGAAAAAACTGCAAATAACCTTTTTGATCAGGTCCTAAATAGATAAATCAAGTGAAAGGTCGCTATTCCGGCAGCGACAGAAACGTTTAGACTTTCCTTTTGCCCTACCATTGGAATTGAGAGTATTAAATCGCTGATCTTCAGAATCCCTGGATCGACACCCGTTTTTTCATTTCCAATAACAAGAGAAATCCTTTCGGACAGATCTGATCTCTTAAGATCCAGGATATTCATTGATCCGCGGGTGTTTTCAAGCGCGATCGTTTGGTAATTAAGGGATCTTATTTTTTGAATAAAATCAACGCCATTTCTTTGGTATAACCATTTGACTGAATTGCATGCACCAAGTGCGGTTTTGTGGACTCTGCTGGAGAGTGGTGTTGGAGTAATTCCGCACAATATTACGTGCTTCACGCCCAGCCCTTCACAAGTTCGTACTATGGATCCGACATTATACGCGCTGCGGATATTATCCAGTACAAGAATAAGGTTAAACTCCATAGAGAACTGGGAACTGTCATATTTGGTGATCAATCCGGGGTTTATTCGCTCAGCTACGAGTGCTTTTTCCCCACATTTAGGACAATAATAAACAGACAAATTATCTTCTTCAGATGGATAGCGGAATTTACAATCTTTATTTGTGCATTCGAGAACTATGCCCATAAAAGATGAGAATCTAATAATATATTTTTGTTCGGTAAATTTTGCATTGTGTTAGATCAAAACCAAGTTCATTAATGACCTCATCAGGACGGCCAGTTTTTCCCGGCTTTGCCAGCATTTTCAAATAGATTTGATCTCTTCCATGCTGTGATTGAACATATTGTATATCCTCGATTAAACTTCTCAAATTGTATTTTTTTCCTCTTCTTGTCCTTATGACTTCTTGTGATTCCAAGATAGTTGAAATCTTTGCTTCAAGGTTCTTGGAATCTGGTATCAGTAAATCAGGAAAAAATTCAATTAAATAATCTGCATACTCTATTTTATTTACCAGTGATTTCTCACTCAAATTAATAGCTTCTACCTGTTTTATGGAAATTCCATGCGGGAGTTTGGTTGATAATCCCTGTTTTAGCTCATCAAACTTGATATTTTCCTGAAACCAGATGTCCACCTTTTCATCTAATCCAAAAATTCCCAATGGCAGTGGAAGAAGTATCTGAATCTTGGGTTGGGGATGAAAACCCTGTGAAAATACGAGTTGAAATCCAGCTCTGCGACAAGCGCGCTCCCATATTTTCTGAATTTCAAGAACGCTCACATAAATGAGATTGCCTGTCTGCTCATAATGTATTCTGAAACGCTTCGTGCTTTAGACAACCTTTGTTCCTCACACCGGATACCATAACACGTTTGGATGCCACACGCATGGCATTGATAACGGCAGTCAGCGGTTATTTCCATTTTCTTGCTTTTTTTGTATTCCTGAAGCAGGAATTCTTTTGACACACCGATATTTATGTGATCCCAGGGGAATATTTCATTTTCGGATCGATTTCTGTGTGAATAAAAATCTGGATTAATGCCAAATGATTCAAACGCATCCTGCCAAATCTCGATTTTGAAATGTTCTTGCCAGGCATCAAATTTCGCGCCGTTTTCCCATGCTTTTTGAATCACTTTCGAAATTCTTCTATCGCCGCGTGACATCCAGGATTCATACAAAGAAGTCTGATAATCTGCCCAATCCATTTTTATTCCGGAATTTTTTAATTTAAGACGTATCGTGTCTATCTTTTCTTGAATAACCACTTTTGAATCCATTGAAATCCATTGAAAGGGCGTATGAGGTTTCGGTATCAGTGTATTGACGCTAATATGAATGATCACTGGTTTGTCCAGCTTTTCTTTGGCAACCTGTTTTACCCGCCGGCATAGATCAGCAATTTTCGCAGCATCTTTTATTGTTTCACCTGGAAAACCGATCATGAAATAAAGCTTGATGTTTCTCCAGCCTTTTTCAAAGATAATCGCGGCTGTTTCAATAAGATCATTGTCTGAAATCGGTTTATTAATAACATTACGGATGCTTTCAGACGCAGATTCTGGTGCCAGCGTAAAATTTGCTTTTCTGGAACCGCTTAACTCTTCTGTAATTTCATCTGAAAAAGATTCAATTCGAAGAGAGGGCAGTGAGAAATTCAAATTGTGGTTTTTACTTAATTTACCCAATTCCACAATCAATTCAGTTATTTTCGAATAATCTGATGTACTTAATGAGAGCAGGGAAA
>CAYPPV010000061.1:0-8450 GCA_964412705.1 uncultured Pelolinea sp.
TAGAAAACCACAATATTTTTTCCAAATTTTTTCTTGATTTCCTTCCCTGATTAATTCTGCTGCTGTTGTCATTTCTCTCCTCCAATTTTATTTTTTTGCCTCAATAAATAATGGGTTGGGCGCCCAGAACCGTCTCGATTTTATTTCAGTTATTTTGATATCTATAAATGAATTTTCTTTTAATAAATCCATCCACTCATCCGCAGTGTGAATATTGGCTACCGCAGAAGATTCGGCTCTTGCCCTCGATACGTTTTCGAAAAACAAAAAATAAATAAAGGCAAGAGATTTGATAATAAACCGGATGAGCCTGTTTTTCCATTTGGATGATCCGCCGGCATCAGCAATATGCAGCGTTCCTTTTTCGGTCAAACATCTGTGGGAATTCTTCAATAACTCATGAATATTCATATGATGCGTTGCCAGACAGCAAATAATATGATCAAAATATTCCGCTTTAATAGGGATTTCATGGGCGGATGCACAGAAAAAATTAAAGAAATTAATTTGGTCCTGGGAAATTGATTTCTTTGCTACTTCAAGCATCCCGAAAGTTAGATCCAGACCATACACATACTTCAAGCGGCCGTTATTCATGAAAAGGTATTTGGGAATAAACCCCGTTCCGGTTGCGATATCCAGTAGATTTTCGTTTTCTCGTATATGAATATTCTTAAGAAAATCACTCACGAATCCTTCATAAGTAAAACCCCAGAACTTGTCCAATTCTGAATTCATTAACGCCGAATAGCGAGGCGCCATTTCCGTAAAAGTGTTTATGATTTCTCGTTGTTCGTCCAAGTCACTTTCCTTAAAAGGAAATAAAAATGTCCGCCCTCCGAACATCCTGATTATATACGAAATCAGGGGGCTCGGGATTATGAATTTTCTTGATCAATTGTCAATCTGAGGACAAAAAGTAACGAGGAAAGCCGATTGATATAAGCAAGGATATTCTTTTTATCAGATGACTTTTTAAGAGCTCTTACAGCTTCTCTCTCCGCTCGGCGTATAACTGTTCTGCATATATCCAGAGAGGCACCAAGTGTTGATTTTCCTGAGTAAATAAAAGCATTGGGATTGTCCAAGTGGTGCCCGAATTCCTGGGTTAATCTCTCAGTTTTTTCAAGCACCTCTACAAGATCGAAACGGGAGCCAATCGCTTTGTCGTCTGCCCCTGCAATCCTCCCCATCAATTTCGAAAGATCATCCTGGATTTCAATCAGAATTTTTTTTAATTCCTCTTCTTCAGTAAGGCTGATGCATAGGCCGATGCTGGCTGTGGCTTCATCTAAAGTCCCAATTAGATCAAAGATTTCTTCTGATTTTGGCAACCTGCGACCGTTAAAAAGATTACTTTCCCCACCGTCTCCCTTTCCAGTAAAAAACCACATATTATCATTCCGTTCTGAATTTAAGATGAGCCATTCCCTGCCTGTACGATTAGATACCACTCTGCAACATTCCAGAACCGGTCGCTCGGGTCAAACATAGGACCGATTCGAATTCCCATGATTGATTGATCTACTGCAAAATTATATGTAGGATAATAAAGAGGAAGGGCTGGCAGTTCTTCACTGAAGATAGCCTGAAAATTTCTATAAAGTTTGGCTCGCTCATCAATATCATTGGTCACGCGCGCTTCTTCCAGGTATTGGCTGGCAACGCGATTTTCCCACTGGGAGTAATTCTGGCCATTGGTTTGCTGTGCCTGGTCCCAAAAAGGATAAGGGTCAGGATCAGGAGAACGGGAATAATTTATATCAACAAGCGCAGCTTCATATGTAAGCGGCTGGAGATAGTCAAGAATGAGTGTGTCGTAAGGTACGCTGATCAACTTAACGTCTACACCAATTTTTTGCCAATCTGATTTTATTGCTTCGGCTATACCGGCATGGACCTGGTCATCGGGATAATGAAGGGAAAAAGAGAGGGGAATGCCATCTCTGGTCAAAACACCAGATGTGTTATCCTGTGTGAATGTAAAGCCGGCTTCATCTAATAGAGCAGCTGCCTCCTGATTGTCCTGATCCATATTCTGGCTGCCAGGAAAAAATGCCCATGATGTTGGAAGAACCGGAACATTTGCCAGAATACCCTGGCCGTTCAGCACTTCATTTACTGTAGTTCTCCTGTCTAACGCTTTAAAAAGCGCACGGCGAACATTGCTATCCTGGAAAAATTCTACAGAATCGTTGTTCAGGTTCAACAAAATCATGGAAATCTCCGGCTTGATCATGGTATAAACCGAGAGCTCTGGATCAGCTAATGCCTCATCAAGAATTGTATTAGATACATCACCCAATCCTTGTACAGAACCATCTTGGTAGGCCTGCATAGCAGATATATGATCTGGAAAATACCGGAAAACGAACTCCTGGATAAAAGGCGAAGATCCGTAGAAGTTCGGATTCGTCGATAGAATCCCACCCTTGATTTCTCCTTCTTCTACAATTAAAGATTCAAACTGGTAGGGTCCGCTTCCAATTGGATTGATGTTGAATTCAGAATTGATTATCTGGTTATAGGTCATCCCTCCAAGAATATGCTTTGGCACAATTCTAAAATTCATATAATCCATAAAGGGGGCAAACGGTTCCTCTAACCGGATCTGCAACGCTTTCTCATCAAGTGCCTTAACATCCAGCCCTGACCAGAACTCCTTAAGATCTTCCGGCAAAACGGAGTCTGGGTCACGCATCAGGTCTATGGTAAAAACCACATCCTCTGCAGTTACCGGAATCCCATCGTGCCAAAAAGCATTCTCTCGGAGAGAAAAATTATAGATCAAGCCATCAAAAGAAATACCCCAGGATTCAGCGAGATCTGGAATCGGAAGACCCCTTGAATCATATTTAATCAGGCTGCTGAATATAAGCCGGTCAACATCCCTGTCTACCTGGTTGTAATAATCCAGAACAGGATTCAAACGTTGCAGGCTGCCAACCAAAGCCTCTGTATACACTCCGCCCCGGGTTGGCATGGGTGAAACCAGGCGAAACCCTGTTTGTTCACTTAACAAAAGCAATCCAATAACCAGGATGGCCAACAGGACAATAATGATTTGCCAGCGGAATATCTTCATAAGCGCAATGATTTTACATTAAAAAAGCCCTTTCCTTTCTGTAATGAGGAAATGGCCTTTATATCTAATAAAAATAAGATTATCAGCTTACAATAATTGTAATTAGAACTAAAATGACAAATATTACAGCAAGAACAATGGTAATTCTAAAAAGCGTTTTTTCAATTCCCCGACGTGCGGAATAAACACTCCCCACATCCTGCCCAGTCAGACCGCCTAAACCGACACCTTTGCTCTGCAGAATAATGCTTGCAATCAAAGCCACTGAAGTTATAATCAGCGCAATTTGAAAATATGTATCCAAACCAACCTCCGGTAATTATTAGACGTGATTATACCGTTATAAAGCGAATTCTTCAACATGATGTACGAAATAATACTGAATGCCCATGTTCATACAAAATATTCTGATGGTTCCAAAACCCATAAAGAAATCGCGAAAATAGCCGCCGAATCCGGAATCGATGGAATTTTATTCAACGACCACAATGTTTTTCCAATTGGTCCGGAAGGATACTATGAATTTAAGAGCAAGAGAATACTGGCCATCATTGGTGAAGAAATTCATGATATTGAACGTCAGCCACAAAAGAATCACCTCCTGGCTTATGGTACCTCTAAAAGTTTTTCACACTTTGCGGAAAAACCAAGAAATTTAATAAGCCAAATCCGGAAAAACGGCGGTATGTCATTCATCGCGCATCCTTATGATCCCATCTTTCCCGAATTTGATGAAGAGGATCTCTCCTGGGAGGATTGGGATGTTTCAGGATTTACCGGAATTGAACTCTGGAATAATTTAAGTGAATTTAAAATCCGTGCAAAATCCAAGCTTCATGGCTATTTCTTTGCTTTTTTCCCGGAGTTTATGGCAGAGAAAGCGCCAAAACAAATACTTAGAATATTCGATAGATTCATAAATGAAGGCCATTGGATGGTCGCTATCGCAGGATCTGATGCGCATGAATTTCATTATCAAATTGGCCCAATCATAAAAACGGTATTTCCATATTCTTATCATTTTCATGGCATAAATAACCACATCCTTCTAAAAAGTCCATTAACTGGAAAATTTGAAACTGATAGGGAAATGGTTCTTTCTTCAATAAAAAGGGGAAGCCTTTTTATTGCCAACGATCGAATTGCGTCATCCAAGGGATTCCGCTTTTTCGCTCAGAAAGGGAAGGAAGAGATACACTCTGGCCAAAGATGCCGATTTCATTCTCAAATGATGCTTCGCGCAGAACTGCCTGCCCCCGCTGAATGCACCCTCTATAAAGTGGGGAAAAGATCGAAGGTGTTCAAGTTAGGAAACGGTTTAATTATCCGATAATAGGACCGGGGGTATACCGCATTGAGTGTTTTAGATATTTTCTTTTTAAAAAACGTGGGTGGATCTATTCCAATCCAATTTTTATAGATTGAAAGCTACCCTTTTATTACACCGATTGGCACCAACCTGGCAACCTTTCTGGCAATTCCAGTCCCGACAATAGACTCAATTACCTCGTCCACGTCCTTATAGGCAGAGGGTGCCTCTTCTGCCAGGCCAGGCATGGATCCAGCCCGGACCCTGATCCCCTGTTTCTCCAGTTTTTCTTTCAAGTCCTCTCCCCACACGTTTTTCTTGGCTTGTGACCGGCTCATAACGCGCCCTGCACCATGGTTGCATGTCCCGAATGTTTTCTGCATGGCCTGTTCTGTGCCAACCATCACCCAGCTGGCAGTTCCCATGCTTCCGGGAACGAGAACCGGCTGCCCGATCCCCTTATACTTTGATGGCACTCCCTCCTCTCCGGGTCCGAATGCGCGTGTCGCGCCTTTTCGGTGCACGCAGACTTTTACGCGTTTGCCTTCAATTTCATGCTGTTCAATTTTCCCCATATTGTGGGCAAGATCATAAACCATTCTCAAGTGGAAATTCTTCGTGGCTTTTGCGAACACTTCTTCAAATACATTGCGCGCTTGATAAGCCAAGATCTGTCTGTTGCAGAATGCAAAATTCGCAGCACAGCGCATTGCTGATAAATACCGTTTCCCTTCAGGCGATTGGAGCGGTGCACATACCAGTTCCCGGTCCTCTATCTTAATATTGTATTTATTAATCACGGATTGAAATTCTTTTACATAATCCGAACAGATCTGATGACCAAAACCGCGGGAACCACAGTGTATCTGAAGTGCAATTGTTTTTTTCTCCAGGCCAAAAATAGAAGCGGCTTTTTTATCAAAAATTTTCTCAACGACATCCACTTCTATGAAATGATTTCCACTTCCTAAAGATCCCATCTGTGCCAAACCCCGTTCAAAAGCCCTGCCACTCACATCTTTGGGATCCGCCCCATCAATAAATCCCCGATCCTCAGTCAATTCGATATCGGTTTGAGATGCGTATCCATTATTCTTTGCCCACTTAGAACCAAACCGGCAAATTTTCTCCAATTCATTTCTATTTATTTTAATTATTTTTCCGGACCCTAAGCCTGTTGGGCAATTCGCGTAGAGCAGCGTGATTAATTCATCCATGTATGTTTCTGCAATCTCTACATCTATCTGAGAGGACAGCAATCTCACGCCGCAGTTGATATCATATCCAATTGCGCCTGGCGAGATGATACCTTCCTTAAAATCAGATGCCGCGACCCCTCCTATGGGAAATCCATAACCTTGATGCACATCAGGCATAACGCATACATATTTATGAAGTCCTGGAAGGCATGCGGCATTGACCGCTTGATCAAAAGATTTGTCCTTCAAAGACTCGCGAGCAATTGCCTCTGACGCAAATATCCGTACAGGGACATTCATTTCTTTCTTGAAATTTTTACCAATTTCCCACTCAAAATCATTGATTTTCTTTAAATCACCGAATTCCATAATTACCTTTCATGACACCTATACATCGAAAACAATCAATGTTTCCAATATCGAATTTTCCTTCTTTATTATTAATTCATTAAATGTGACTGCTTTTACTTGAATATCATATGAATTAATTCTATTTCCAATCATTCGCCCTTTTAATTTCGAATCAACAATTTTGATATCAAATTTATTGAATCCAATTCCTTTTTCAACGTAAATAAGAACTTCAGTCAGAAATGAAACCAGGAGGGACTCCAAGTCGACTTCACTTAATTCAATTTCTGAAATTTCCCTCTCCTGATCTAGCTCTAACTTCAAGCCCATCAGGTGGAACATGCCTTCTACTGCATGGACGAATAATTCAACTTTATTTTCCCCAAAAACGCGCAAAGCGGCATCCGCAGTATGAGAAATTTCTTCGAATTTCTTCATATCCCTCTATGTTAGACCCATCAGCTATAATTATATGTTATGAAATTTAACCTGCTGAAAATTGAAGAAAGATTGCAAATTTTCTTTGAAGAAAAGCTCTGGTTCCCGGTAAACAAGGATCCTTTTAATTTATTATCCCGAGAAATCATGTCTGCTTATTACTCTCACACAGAAAAAAACGGCAGTCCTCCCAATATCTTCAGAATTAATTTAAATTCTGATTTTTATGCCAACCTGGATTCTGGGGATATCGACATTTGGAAAGATTTTATTAAAGATATCTTACTGCAGACAGCAAGAGAGAATCATTATAGGTTATCAGGGCCAATACATATCCAACATTTTTTAAACGAAAATCAGAAAGAAAAAATAATCGTTGATACATCCAGCTCAAAAAAGTCCTCTGGCGACACTGTAAATATTTTGGGATATGAAATTCATTCTGAGAATGAAAAAATTATTCCGGGATATCTGATAACGCCCGACGAAAAAGTATTTGATTTAGAGAAAAAAGTTATCAATATTGGCAGAAAGGAAGACAATGACCTTGTGCTGGATAATTTAAGAGTATCCCGCGTTCATGCCCAGATACGGCAAATTAAAAATCAGCATGTATTATTCGATCTCAGCTCTACAACCGGTACTAAGGTAAACGGTAAGAAAGTCAGCCAAAAACCATTAAGCCAGGGAGATGTAATTGAAATTGCAGATGTCGCATTGATTTACGGAATGGAATTAAACAATAAAGAAGAACTCAGGCAAAGGGGACACACGAGAATCATCACGTCTGATCAACAATAGATATGAGCGCGATAATTGTGCTGGTTTTAAGAATTCTATTGGCAATCAGCCTATATGTATTTTTATTTCTAGCAATTTTTAGAATGTGGAAAAGATTTGAACAACCGAAGATAGGCGAAGTGGCAGAAAAACCAGAAATTTCCATTATATTGGATGATCGGGAAGTACCCGTTTCATTTAAACAGAATGAGATATCGATTGGCAGAAGCGATGATAATGATCTGGCCATCGATGATGAGGCGGTTTCCTCCCGGCATGCAAGAATTATCTTTGAAAACGGGAAATGGATGCTAGAGGACCTTAATTCCACAAATGGTACATATTTAAATAACCAGCGAATTTTTACTTCTACTGTTTTAATAAATGGGGATGAAATTATGCTAGGAAAACAAAGCTTGCTCATTGACATTCCAGATGCGTACCCTCTCTAAGATATAATTCAATGCCAAAATAGAAATGTATCGATGGGAGCCAATAATGAATGATCGTCCTTTTTTAGCTGTAATTGGCGGTTCTGGCTTATACAGATTTCCGCAAATGAAAAATGTCGAGGAAATCGAAATCGACACACCATTTGGCAAACCTTCTTCTCCAATTTTTTTAGGCGAATTGTCCGGAAGAAAAATCGCGTTCTTAGCCAGGCATGGAATTGGGCATGTTTATTTGCCTTCAGAAGTAAATTACCGGGCGAATATTTTTGCGCTCAAATCAATTGGCGTAAATAGAATTGTCTCTGTTTCGGCTTGCGGTTCTTTGCGGGAAGATTTTCGGCCTGGTCATATTGTGATCCCGGATCAGCTGATGGATTTAACCCACAAGAGGGAGCGTACCTTTTTTGGGGAGGGGCTTGTCGCTCATATTGGTGCTGCGGACCCTTATTGTCCAATACTTAGCCAATTGGTCCGCAAGTCGCTTTTGCCAACTGGCGCAGAAATCCACATGGGCGGCACATATATAACCATTGAGGGGCCGCGCTTTTCTACCAAAGCTGAATCCAATCTTTACCGCGAATGGGGAATGTCAGTCATCGGTATGACAGCCTGTCCTGAAGTTTTCCTTGCAAGGGAAGCCGAAATCTGCTATGCAACGATGGCCCATGTTACAGATTATGATGTTTGGCATGTCAGTGAAGAACCCGTAACAGTTGAAATGGTAATTAGAGTATTAAATGAAAATACTGCAACTGCCCAGCAAGCAATCAGGAATCTTGTAGAAATCATGCCGGATGAGTTTAATTGCGGCTGCAGCAAAATCCTGGACAGCGCGA
>CAYPPV010000062.1:0-8413 GCA_964412705.1 uncultured Pelolinea sp.
CTCTGTCAGGTTATGAAAGACATCGTGAGCTTCATTGTCATTTCCATTCCTAAGAATTAATCTTGCCTGCAGAGTTTTTGTCCTTAGACTATGTGGATTCAATGTCAACGCGAGGGTAAGATATTTTGCGGCTTCAATCTCATTTTTTTTACGTAGGGCAATTTCTCCAAACAAATTATATAAATCAGTTGTGATGCTTTCAGAATGTGTATCCGTGCTTTTTTCTAGCATTTGTATTTTTTCTTCTTGCCCCAACATATCAAGGAATTCCGCATATTTGTAAAGGAGATTTGGTTCTAATTGTTCAGCATTCTCTATTTTATTTAATGAGAAAATCGAAAAATCTTTCTGCCCAACTTCCAGCCCAATTTCAGCAGCATCCAGGAAAAGTTGTTTAGGTTCAGATTTTATGGATATGTATTGGGTGGATTCATTAATAAGCGGCAAATTGTCTACTCCAATCTCTTCTCCTGTTTTTTCGTATTTCTCGATTGCGGACTTGACTTTTCCAAAAGCAATTTCAACTTTGCCAATTTTTTTAAACAATCTCGATACATATGCTGTAATAGCCCAGTCTGGTTTATTAATCAATCCAAGAGTGTTCAGCGCTTTTTCTTCCTTACCTAATGCCTCAAAAACCATCGCGCAAGCCAGATAGTTCTCTGGTTTCAAAGAGATATGACCTGAAAGGATAATTTCTAAAATCCTTTCGGCGATTTTTGGTTCACCAGCCATGTTTATTGCATCAGCAAAAATGATTTTCTCCTCAATAGTTAAATCATCATCTTTCAAGCCTTCTAACAATTCTGATTGATCAAGTTTCTTTTTTGAATAGGCTGAAAAGATAAAATGCGCCATCTTTATCATACGGTTGTCTGGAATCTCTTCCTCAAGTCTTATAAGTTCATTGATCCAAACTTCGTTTCCCTTAAAAAATTTCTGTATCTCAAGAATCCATCTCAAATTTAGAGAGTTAGAACGAATTGTGAATGAAAGCAAGCGACCTGCTTCTTCCCAAAGCTGGAGTTTCGCATATGAGATGATTAACAGCTTGATAAGTTCTAAATTGGTAGGTTTTTGTCTTAATGCTTCTTTAATATTTACGATTGATAAATCAAATCTCTTTGTTTCAAAGTAATGCTTTCCTAGAGCAGCATAAATCTGCCATTTATCGGTTTCGTTCATTTTTCTATCACGCAGAAGCGCATGATATTTTCCCTCTTTATCTTTTGACTGCAATTCAATTTCTATGATTTCAAGCAAAACACTACGAGCTTTGTATGAATGGAATTTTTCCAGAATTCGATGAATCTGATCCCTTGTTTTAGCATTATCCATTCTTAGATTGAATGGAAATTCATCTTCGGTGCATTTTGATAAAGCCAGGCAGGCTTGTTCAAACCACCCAATTTCTAAATCAGATCGACTCATAAGGTTGATGAACCGATCGATTGCTTTGCCAAATTGTTTCTTTGAGAGAAGTAATTTCCCTTCATAGAAATTGAATATTGGAGAAAGGGGCCATTTAGAAATCCCTTTTTTCAGGAATATTTCAGCCAAATCTGTCATTTCTATTTCAAATAAAATCTCACAACAATTTTCAAGGGCTTTCTGGTCAAACTTATCAATCAGATCGATCATTTTTAAAATAAGTACATCTAATCCATCATCATCGCCGGACATTCGTTGGTATTCCAGCAATTTCAATAGAATGGATAAATTGTCAGTATCTTTGATTCCCCGTTCACAATGCAGTTTGGTTAATCCTTTATCTGGACCGCACATGCCGAGAAGTTCTGCAAAATAGTATTGGGAAACCGGATCTTTAATTTTTTTCTCCCTAAGCTCATCGATTATGATGTCTAAATGTTCCAGGTCTCCTTCTATAAAAAAATTGATTCCGTCAAATATTTTGACCAATGAATGATTGAGGAATTCAGGCGATCTATTTTTGCACAGTTCAATAAAATCCCCCCATTTTTCTGTTTTGAAAGAACTTTCTGCAAGAGCAATCCAATCATTTTCTTCAACCAGGTTCATTTCATTTCTAATCTCGTAAGCCGCTTCCCAATTATTTAAATATGCAAGGCTCGTGGAATAATGATTTTTCTCCTGCCTGTCCAACGGTCTAATAGCGCTCAATAATGCGAAATAGTCAACGCTGGAGACATGGTCTCCCAATTGATGATTCATTTCAGCCAAAACCTTGAGTAGTTTTTCATTAATGGGATCAAGGCCACTTATTTTTTCAGCAATATTTTTTGCCTCAATTGCCATATCTAAACTTAAAAAGATATTAATTAATTCTTCCGGATCTATTAAGTTATTGAAACCTTGTAGGAAGATTTCGTCATATAGTATTTGTTTATCTACAATCGAAAGATAAACATCGCGAGCAATATTTTTTGCCTCGATTTTGTCAATGTCAACCAACTTTTTAGCTAAATGAATTTTGGCAGGGATTGTTTCTGAATCCAAAGCGTTTTCTAATTTGTCTTTTTTTGAATCATCTCCAAGAATTGCTTGCTGGTGCTTTTCAAACAACTCTAATGACTGGTAAATTTCAATTGCCATTTTTTTTGAGGCTTGCAAAAATTTTGCTGACTTTGAATTATTTTTTGATGCATTAAATAAATATGCATAATTTGTTAAGAGATGCAGTTGATCTATTTTTTTCTGAAAGGGCTGGGAATTTCCAGAAAAATCCCCCTCTTCACAAGTGCCGTTTACCTCAAAATATTTTTCAATTATTTTTTCTGAGACAGATTCTGCATTGAGAATTTCCAAATTTCTTATCATTTCGGAAAACTCCGAGAGGGAAAAATTCTGTAAAAATTTGTTTATATATTCTGATTTTTCCGGGAAAAATTGATAAATGAAATTTACAGCATACGCCCTCAATATGTTATTAGCGTTTTCTGTTTGTCTGACAGATAATTTTTTAAGAATTCCCTCATCAAAATTGCATAGGAAGATTAAATTCATTAGAAGCAGACCATAAAATTTTATCAATGTATGGATTGAAAGACTATTTATCCTATTTTCAGGAAAAATTTCCTTTGAAGGATTGCTTACCAATTCATTTGATAAACGTTCTGTTTCATTAAGAATTGCGCTAATTTTGATGATTGGCTGGTGGAAGGATTCATTGTTAATTTGTTTATGTAGAGGAGGATCTTTTTCTTCTCTCTTAAATAATAGTTCCTTTTTTGTTTCCAGGTTTACCAATTCCTTGCACAATTCATAGGTATTCCAATGACCAGCATTATTGCGGAAATAATTAATGTAATATTCAATGTTGTGGGGATCCTGAGCGGATTCCCACAAGAGAGGAAAGTAATTTAAAAATGAAACAATTCGGTGAGTTTGATTTTCACCGAAAGAGTGTTTCAGCGCTCGAACCAGTTCAAAGGCTGCCATGAAGAGAGCAGGAATTTTCTAAAGGATTCTTGATACCAGGTAGTAAGAAATGATAAATAACACAAAAGATACTATCACCAGGAACATTCCAACGCCCGCCTTCGTCTTGGTCATCTGGGTGATTGATTCCAGCAAAGCAGATGCGTTTCCTACCAATTCTGCAACATCATCAGTCATTCCCTTACTCATTAATTTCGCTGAATGGGCAGATATTTCGGAAAATGTTCCGGATGATACCTTGAATGCGAGCGTAAAGAGACCCACGATAAAGGAGATTACCCCCAATATCAAAACCACACCGGCTATCGTCAAAACAAAATCGTTCGCTGTCATTGCAATCATATTAACCTCCATCCTTAGGATACTGATTGAATATGTTGCAGGATATATGCCAGAGAATCTAGCTACAATTTGGTTTTGGTAATGTCTAGGGGTAGATCTGAGGTAAGGATTTTTTCACCATCTGAAAAAAGGATCGCTCTCAGAATGGAATTATGGAGTTCTCTGATATTTCCAGGCCAGCTGTATCTTTTCAATGCCTGCATAGCTTCTGGATGAACATCCTGTATATTCTTTCCCAATGACATATTGAATTTTTTAATGAAATAACCCACAAACTCCGGAATATCCTCTTTTCTGTTTCGCAATGGTGGTAAATGAAGGTCAACTACCTTTAATCGATAAAAAAGATCTTCCCGGAATTCCCCTTTTTCAATCATCTTTTGAATGTCACGATTAGATGCGGCGATCACCTGAATATCCACCTTGATAATACTTGTTCCGCCTACTCTTCTAAACGCCTGTTCTTCAATTGCACGGAGGAGTTTTGCCTGGATATCTGTTGGCATGGATGATATTTCATCCAGAAAGAGAATTCCCTCATCAGCGATCTCCATCAATCCATGTTTCCGTTTTTCAGCACCAGTAAATGCGCCTGCTTCGTATCCAAATAACTCAGATTCCAGTACCGTTGGCTGTATTGCGGCACAGTTGATTGCAATGAAGGGTTTTTCTGAGCGTGGACCCGATTCATGTATGAATTTTGCAAGAATCTCTTTCCCTGTACCAGTTTCGCCGGTTATGAGGACAGAGACGGAGGCGGTAGCCGCTTTCTGCGCTTGAGAAATCATTGTTTTGAACTCGGCGGACTTGCCCACAACAAATTCCTGGATATTTGATTGTTTTTCCCTTAGATGGTTTAACTCACGCCGCATTTGAACCAATTCCGCTGCTCGTGCAATGGAATTTTCTAGTGTTTTCAATTCGACTATTGGTTTTGTGATGAAGTCATGGGCGCCGCTTTTCATTGCGTCAACTGCCATTTCTATATTGCCGTAACCCGTTATCAGGATAACCGGGGGTCTCTGGGGGAGATCTGAAATTTCTTTGAGCATATCCATACCGTAGCCATCTGGCAGTTGTACATCCAGGATGATGATATCTCCATCGCCCTTATGGATAAAATTTCTGCCTTCTTTTAAAGTACCCGCTTCAAACACTTCAAAACCTTTTTTCGATAAATATTTAGAAATATTTTTTCGCGCGTTTTCTTCGTCATCAATGATCAGAATTGTTTGGCTCACAAATACTCTCCTTTGACCTTCTTTGGTAAAAAGATTTCAAATATCGTACCTCCGGGGAATGTCTCAACATTGATTAATCCTTCATGGCTATCTACTATCCGTTTTGCAATCGCCAGCCCAAGGCCTGTTCCCTTTGGCTTGTCAGACACGAAGGGTTGAAACAATCGTTCCTCTACATTCCCTGGAATACCCGGTCCCGTATCAGAAATGGTAATTTTAAAGAAATCCGGATATTCATCAGATTGCTCCAGTTTCAATCCGATTATGCCACTTTCATCGGAAAGCGCTTCGGAGCTGTTGTTTGCGAGGTTGATGACTACCTGTTCAATAGAGCGCTGGTCGCCAATTATTACCGCATTATCCAAATCGCACATTAATTTCAGCTCATGTCCTTTCTTTTCGAATTTATCCATTAATTGGTATGATATTTTTCTCAGAAGTTTGCATAAATCCAATTCTTGGAATTGCTTGTTATCTTGACGAGAAAAAGACAATATGGATTCCATAAGATAATTAATCCGAATGCAATCTTCCTGCATACGGTTTATGACCAGGAGGTTTTCATCTTCCTCAGGCAAATCCTGCAATATCAGCTGAAGTCCAGTTGATATATTATTTATGGGATTACGAACCTCATGGGCGAAATCTGCAACCACTTCACCGAGTGAAGCTTTTTTCTCAAGTGACCGTTTCTGTTCTTCAGAAGTAATTCTATCAACTGCGCTCTGGATAATGAGCATATATTTCAAATCATCATCATCAAATTTTAATAATTTTAATGAGACCGGTATTGGCTTCCCGTTTCTATCTAATAATGAAATAACATCCTTTTTTTCATTTTGGATGTTTAATTCCTTGATTTTATTAAAATTACTTTGAGCTGATCCGCCAAAAATAACTTCCCATTTACGATTCAATAGTTCAATAGGTGAATAAGAAAAAAGATTGCAGAAATTGTCATTGAAATGAACAATTTTTTCATGCCTGTTCAAAACAACTAATGCATCATTTGTATTCTCAAAAATACCCTCTAATAAATCATTTCGGTATTTTAAATTAAGGTTTTTTTCCTTTAATAACTCTTTAATTTGAAGCTGATTTGTTATGGACGAAATCCACCCAGAAATTCCACTCAATAGCGCTTTCATCAAATCCAGATCTATCGATTTTTGAAAAGCCAGCACTCCGAGCCCCTTGCCCAGACTGTACCAATCAAATGAAAAACTTAAGATGGATCGATAATGGGCTGCTCGTCCAGCCCGGTGGATATCAGTCAGAACTCTTTTCCCGGGTTCCCAGTGATCTATGTTACCAATACGTTCAATTTCAATTGGAATTAGATTTTCAGGAAATTCATCTTTTCGATTTTCATAACGGTATAGTTCCCTTTGTTCACTTGCTGGCAAATAAAAAATGAGTTTATCTGGTTCAAACAATTCCTGAGAAACCGATACCAAATCTTTTATTAACCTTTCGCTTGATAAATTTTCCCAATCATTGAATAGATTTGATTGATGCTTTAGAAAAGTTCGCATTGCATTATTCATTGGATAATGATCCAATTTATTAATGAAAGATATTAATGCGGTTTCACTGATTTGATCTATGTAGGATATCTTTGCCTCTGTTTCAAGATCAGTGTTATTTCGCCTTTTCAAAAAGACCGCCCCCGCAAATCCATCCTCCCATTTAAAAAGATCTATTCCTCTGGAATATTTCTCAATCCCGGCTCCAATTATTTCGGAAACTGAAAATTGAGTTAATTCATTAAAACGATTATTGGATAACAAAATCTTGCCTGATGAGACATTAATCAGCAAACAAGGATATGGTATTTCATCCAGAAGAATTCTCACATTTTGCAAAGTCATATATGCAGACTGGTTTTTTTGTGAATAACTACTCGAAGAAGAAAGATTCATTTATTTGGATTAGATTATTTACTATTTTTTCTTTGATGTGCAGCAAGAATGCCCTCCATAGAACGATATTTTGCTACTGTCCTGCGAGCAATTTTATATCCGCGTTTTTTAAGCTCTACAACTAGTTCGGAGTCGCTGAATGGATTGTTTCTATCCTCAGATTCGATAATTTCTTTGAGTTCAGCACGAATACCTAGACTTCTATCGAAAAATGTAGCCAACGGGATGATGCGTTTATCAGGCATTTGAACAGTTTTGCTGGATACAGCTCTTGAAATAGTTGATTCGTGCACATCCAGTTCTCTTGAAATCTTTACCCGTGTTATTGGTTTTATAAATTTTTCTCCCTTTTTAATAAACGGTTTTTGGATTTTTATTAATTTTTCCATCAAACGCCGCATCGTATTATTCCGTTGCTGGATACATTTAATAAAGAGATTTGCCTTATCAAAATCGTTTTTTAGTTTTTCTTTGGTCTCTTTATCAGTTTCTTTCATTGCTTTTTGATAAACCGGGTTGATATTGAGATTGCTGTAGCTTGGCACAATTACTTCAACAATCAGGGGCATTTCCGGGTCATCATTTATATAGCTGATTATCACATCTGGGTTTGCATAACTTTTATTTTCCTCATTGCCGGGTTGGCGGAATGTCCCCCAGTGCGCTCTGGCGGGAAAAGGATTTAGATTGTTGCTGAAGAATTCGGAGACTTCTTCCACTTCCTCAGTTGACAACCCATGACTCCTTGCAACAGACCGGAATTTCTTTCGTAGTACCTTTTCCAGATCGCTTTCCGCGATCTCGAGATAATAATCCGGAATTGTTCCGCTCTCCGCGAGAATTTTTAGCTGAACACGAATTGCCTCTTCTGGTGAAGAGGTGCCAACTCCCAGCGGATCAGCTCGGTGGATCAAATTTAAAATACGGTTTGTTTTTTCCAGAGTAATGTGATAATAACTTGCAACTTCGCTTTTATCTTCCTTGAAAAATCCGTCTCCATCAAGCTGGTTCAGTATATAGGCTGCGGGCATTTTTTCATCATCTTCTAACTCAGAGATAATCTGACCCAGAACATATTCCTCCAGACTCATTGATTCCGAACCCAGAATTTCATCAGCGAACATATCCTCTTGTGAAGGGGATTTTCTTGGATGAAAATCACCCCGGGGTGATATAAAAACAACGGCCTCATCCGGTGTCATTTCCTTTGGCTTGGAGCATATCGGGCAGATTTGTCCTTCTGATAATGGGTGTCTGCATGTAGGACAAAAACGCTTCTCCTCTAATACAAGAGCCGGATTTTCATTCAATGCCCTTTCTATCTCTTGGTGCAGCTCTTCAACATTCATGTTGAGCAGCGTCATGGTTTGCGCCAGATGCGCCGTTGTTTGTGGTGTGATTTTCTGATACTGACGCTGATACATGAGTTAATCCTGCAATCAAGTATAGCGTGGATGCGCCTGAATAGCAATATTTGTGCCAATAGAA
>CAYPPV010000063.1:0-8320 GCA_964412705.1 uncultured Pelolinea sp.
TTTTCACGATAATCTCTCCTTCTTACAAATGTTACTTTATTCTACACCGCCAACATGCATTATCATTACAGGAGAAATTTTCCTTATACCTGGAATTATTATATAATCTTTCCATCCATATCAGAAACGGAAAAAAAATGTCCAACATAATTCATACCGCCATTGTTACCGACAGCACCGCTTGCATTCCGCAAGACATGCGCGATCAGCTCAAGATTCATGAGGTTCCTTATTACATTCACAAGGGAGATGTGGTCCTCAGGGATCTGAAAACGGTCAGCAGGGAAGAATTCTTGGAATGGCTCCCCACTGCCAAGGAATTGCCCACCACCGCCAGCCCGGGTCCTGGAGATTATCTGAAGATTTACAGGGAACTTACGGATAACGGAATAAAAAATATACTAAGCATTCATATGACTTCCAAGGGAAGCGGTGCCTACCAAGCAGCGAGGGCTGCCGCAGATATGTTGAAAGAAACCCTCCCAAAATTGCGCGTCGAAGTCATTGATACGCTCAATGTAGCTTTATGCCAGGGCTGGATTGCAATCGAAGCAGCGCGCCAGGCGCTGGCCGGAATTGATATTGATGAAATACTTGAAAAAATCCAGTCCATGATTCCGGTGACGAAAATGACTCAAACGGCAGACACCCTGAAATATCTCTATATGGGCGGCCGGATCGGAAAAGCGGTTCACCTGATGGGATCCATGCTCAGTCTTAAACCGCTCATCAGCATGGAAAATGGCGAGATCGTCGCATTGGGCGTGGCGCGCGGCCTGAATAAAGCATATCAGAAAATGGTGGAAAACATTGAAAAAACAGCGCTTACCCGGAAAATCAAAGTCGCTTATATGCATGCGGGAGCTTCAGATCAGATCCAGAAATTAAAGGTATTGGTGGAGGACAGGTTCGAAATTGCAGAATCTTTTATTTCGGAACTGACGCCTGCGCTCATGGTCCACACAGGACCCGGAACAACAGGCCTGTGTTACTACCCCGTATTTGATCAGCAGTAATCCTTTTTTAGCAATTTCATTATCCCATTTCATTTTATAGTATTTTTGTTCTATAATGTAGGTATGGATGAAATGGAGAAATTGCAGGTTCTGTCCCAGGCCAGCCAAATAGACGCCGGTGAGTCAGGCTGCCTGCAAAGAGCGCAGATAGAAAAATCAGACGGCATTGTTCTGACACGGTCTACCATGCGCGAGGGAAAACCCACCATTCTACTCAAGTCACTGCTCACATCATTCTGTGAAAATAACTGTCTCTATTGCCCATTCCGGTCAGGCCGCGATTTTCCGAGGGCAAGTTTCACCCCGGATGAATTTGCAAATCTTGCTGTTAACCTCACCCGGGCCGGTTTGATCCAGGGTGTGTTCCTCAGTTCCGGCATCGCAGGAAGCGGCATCATCACCCAGGACCGGCTGATTTCAACAGCGGAAATCCTGCGTAAAAAGAAAAATTATCAGGGTTACCTCCATCTGAAAATTATGCCCGGTTCCGATTTTGACCAGGTATTCCGCACCATGCAGCTGGCAGACCGGGTTTCAGTCAACCTGGAAGCACCGAATGCCGTGCGGCTGCAGAACCTTGCCCCGGAAAAGAATTTTAAAACCGAGCTGATGCGCCCTCTCGTTTGGACTGATTTTATCCGCAGGAATTTTTCTCCGCGCGCGGTTTGGAGAAACCGCTGGCCGACATCCTCCACGCAGTTTGTCGTTGGAGGCGCCGGCGAAAGCGATCGGGAACTTCTGGAGACCACACAGATGCTTCACCGTGAGCACAGTCTGGAGAGGGCATATTTTTCTGCTTTCCGGCCCCATCAGGATACGCCCCTGCAGAACCATCCGCCTTCCACGTATAAGCGGGAACAGCGGCTCTACCAGGCAGATTACCTGATTCGTGATTATGGTTTTTCCCAGGAAGAGCTTGTCTTTAACCCTGAAGGAAATTTACTGCTGGATAGAGATCCCAAACTTGCCTGGGCTCAGGCAAATTTATCTGAACAGAGAATTGAAATAAACAGGGCACACAGGGAAGAACTCCTGCGGATTCCGGGCATTGGGCCCGTGGGTGCTGACAGAATCATACGCGGTCGAAAAAAAGGAATGATTCGGGAATTGGATGTATTAAAAAAATGGGGGATCCATACCGGCAGGGCGGAAAAATTCATCCTGCTTGATGGCCACCGTCCTCCTTCGCAAATGGAATTATTTGAATCCGGTCTGCCTTCCTAAACCGTGTAATATTATTAAGAAAAGGAAAAAGGAGCGCGATGGCAGTTCTGACCGGGGCCGATATGATAATTACTCCCTTTGAGTTATTTTCTGATCGGCAGGTCCATTTCAGTCTTAAAGAGACAATCAAATTCTATCCCGCATCAGAAAAAATCGATCTATCTAAAGAAAAGAAAATCGATTGCGGTGGGAAAATCATCACACCGGGATTTATTGACATCCATACCCACGGGGGAAATGGAATCGCATTCGGCAGCGGAGACCTGGAAGAAGGATTGCTCTCCTACAGCCGCTGGGTGGCGTCTGCGGGTGTGACGGGTTTTCTTCTTTCAATCAGCGGACCAAACCCAGGTGCAATCTGCAACATTCTCTCGGGATACGCATCTCTTTTTCAAAAAACAAAGGAATGGCCAGGGGCAAAACCCCTCGGCATTCATCTTGAAGGCCCCTATCTGAATCCAAAAAAGCATGGTGCATTCCAGACTTCCTGGCTGCGGCAGCCGTCTATCGATGAACTGAAAAATTTTCTGGATTATGCCGGCGGCTGGATCCGGCAGGTATCGCTGGCCCCCGAGCTGGATGGCGCCATGGAAGCCGCGGCATTCCTGGAGGAGGCCGGTGTCATTGCGGCCCTTGGCCATTCCAATGCGGATTACAACACGGCTTCTGCGGCCCTCAAGAAAAATTTTAAACACGTAACGCATGCATTCAATGCCCAATCAGGCTTTCACCACCGCTCGCCCGGTGTAGTCGGTGCAGTGCTGGCCTCAGATGAGGTAACAGCAGAATTGATTGGAGACAAGCACCATATTCACCCGGCAGTCATGAAAATTCTTTACCGCTGCCTTGGACCAGAAAGGGTTATATTAATCACAGATGCTATACCGGGTACCGGCTTGCCTGATGGCGTATACAACCTGCTGGGGATGGTGATCACAGTTAATAAAAGAAAGGCAACTCTGCCGGACGGCACACTTGCAGGCAGCACCGCCACGATGGACAGCGCCTTACGTATATTGGCAAACCAGGCTGAAATTCCTCTCCCCGATGCGGTCAGAATGGCAACTTATAATCCGGCAAAATGCATAAGCCAAGAAGATAAAATTGGCCATCTCGCTGATGGGAAAACAGCTGATATCACGGTACTCAATGGGGATCTTTCTGTATATATGACAATCGCATCCGGTAAAATCGTATTCAAGCAAATAATCTGAGAGGGAAAAAATGGGAGCAAAAAAATTGAAAATCGGTATCATCGGATTTGGTTTTATTGGTAAAGTGCATGCGCACTGCTACCATGCGATTCCCCATGTATATGACCATCCTTCGGTTTTCGCGGATGTCCAGGCGCTTTTACGAACCAGTAAAGGGAGAGATTTTCAAGAGATAAAATCCATAGGGAATCCTGAGGTATTCACAGACCTTGAGGAATTTGCAGGGTTAGAGCTTGACATTGTAGACATCTGCACACCGAATTTCCTCCACCTAGATGAGGTTCGTACGATTCTTGAAAAAGGGAAACCCCATATTTACTGCGAAAAACCTTTGGGTTTGAACCTGGACCATGCAGAAAAAATCACTACTTTGGCAAAGCAGGCAGGAATTCAAACCCACACGGCTTTTATGAACCGCTACTACCCGGCTGTCCGCCAGGCAAAAGCTGTGCTGGAGTCGGGTGCGATTGGAAAAATATATAATTTTCGCGCACACTATTTTCACAACAGCTATATGGACCCTGAAAGGCCGATTTCATGGCGGCTTCAGAAGGAAAAAGCCGGGGGCGGTGCCATGGCGGACCTCGGTATCCACATCATCGATCTCATACGCTACCTGCTCGGTGATGCTGAATGGGTGCAGGGGCACACCCGGACTTTTATCCACAAGCGGCCATCTCATAGCGGAAGCCAGCAGATGTTACCGGTGGATGTAGACGATTGGAGCCTCTGTACGCTCGGCATGCAGAACGGCTCTACCGGCTTCATTGAAGCTACGCGCATGTCAGGGGGAGCTGGGGACAGCACGCGCATTGAGATTTTCGGGAGCCGCGGCAGCATTGAAGTTGACCTGAGCCAACCGCTCAAAGCAAATTATTACAACCAAGACCGCAAACTCATGCTGGTAGGGGATTTGGAGTTTGCCACTCCCCTCGGTGAGCGCCCAAGCCGGGAGATCTGGCCTCCAGAGAAAAAATCGTTGGGACCCTTTAAGGACGCCCATACAGCCTGCATCTATGATTTCCTGTTAAACATCACTGAAGGAAAAGAATCAGGTGTGAATTTTGTGAACGCGCTGAAAGCGCAGGAAATCCTGGAAGCCGTGTACCTGTCCAGCGCAGAGGATTCCAGGAAAATAAAGCTGCCATTAATTTAAGAAAAAATCGAGGTGGAAAATATGAGAGTGGTGATTATCGGTGCCGGCGGTATTGCGGAAAAAGCGTATTTCCCCCTGTTAAACAGCTGGCCTTACCTTGAGATTGCCGGCGTATACAGCCGGTCAGAGAGAACAATCGAAGAAGCAGGCAAAAAATGGGGTTTCCAGTTTACGACGACCAACATTGAAGACCTTCTGGAGTTGAAACCGGATGCCGCATTTGTCATAAGCAGCACGGAATCACACTACCAATTTTGCAAACTCTTCCTGGAAAACGGCGTGGATGTGTATTCTGAAAAATCCCTTACAGAATCCAGCAAGGAATCTTATGAACTCGCCAGGATCGCCGAGCAGTACAAGCGCATTCTTGCCATCGGATTTAACCGCAGGTATGCGCTTTTATGCGAAAAAGCAAAAGAAATCATCAGCAACCGGCAGATCCAGTTTGCCCTTTTCCAGAAGCACCGTCCGGAACCTTCACACGAAGAGCTCTTCCAATACTACCTGGATGACGTCATCCACCAGATTGACTTGGTTCGTTTTTTCTGCGGTGAAGTTAATGCAAGAACGACCATCTGTGACAGGGTAGATGAAAAGGTGTCCAGCGCGCTCAGCATTATGGATATTCCGGGAGGAGGCCGGGTGGTTGTGGCTGTATCCAGGGCTGCCGGCGCCTGGCAGGAAACGGTAGACATCCACGGCAGCGGCATCAGCCTGCACATTGATATGTTCCGCCATTTAGTCGTTAGATACAAGGACCATGAAGTCGTTTACGGTACTGATCGTGCGGGAAACTGGACGAACGATCTGAAAGAGAGAGGATTCCAGGGAGAAATTGCGCATTTCTTGGAATGTATCCATACAAGAAGAAATCCTCTCACAAACGCGGTTGAAGCAGCAAAAACACTGGAACTCCTCGAAGCTCTGATCGAAAAAGAAGAATAACCCAACTATCAGATTTTACATATATCCAAATATCCAAACTGTAACAACTACCCTGCCTTTGCAGTTGCGTTGATAATTTCGAGTACGGATTCCATGTCTTCCTGTTTCCCGATTGTTACCCGGAAGAAATACTCACCATCCAGTCCCCGGTTTCCTGAGAGATTGCGGACAAGATATCCTTTTTCCATCAGGTTTTTTCTAAATATTTCCGCTACAATCCCAGTTTCTAGGCAATTAATCAGCACAAAATTGCCGTGAGATTGGTATGCCTTAATACCAGGTACTTCTTTCACTTTTTCGTAAAAGTAGTCCCTGGACTGGGTTACTTTTTTCACATTACCTTGTATGTACCCAGGGTCCTTCAGGGCCGCCATCGCCGCAACCTGGGTCAGCTGGCTTACATTCAGCGGAACACGGATATGTTCAATAAACTCAATGATTTTTGGTTGAGCAACGGCAACTCCCAGCCGGATACCACCCAGACCCATTGCCTTTGAAAATGTTCGGCTGATGATCAGGTTATTGTGATCTTTCAGCATGGGACAGATGCTCTGCCCGGAAAATTCGGCGTAGGCCTCATCCACTACCAAAATCAGGTCCTCGCAAAGCAGGCTTTCAATCAAATCAATCGGTACCATGTTTCCGACAGGGGCATTTGGCCGGCTCAATATGACCATTTTTGTCCTGGAATTTATTCTGCTGGTGAAATCTTCCAGAGAATAAGTAAATTCCCCGCCGCTGGGGACTACATCCACGATCACACCGCCATAAAGCAAGGGGCGCCGTGAATAAGGCGAATATTCAGGGCTGGGAAGAAGCACTTCATCCCCGGGATTTAGAAAAGTCCGGGGAAGCATATCAATTATCTCCATAGAACCATTGCCCAGCGTAATCCATTCTTTTCCGCCTTCTATTCCCAGATATTCGGCAATTGCATCCTTTAATTCTGCGGCAGTTCCTGGATCCTCTGGATAATACTGCAACTGCGCAGCTGCCCTCTGTACCGCCTTGATAACTTTTGGTGACGGTGGGTAGAGAAGCTCATTTCCCATCAGGCGTTTCAGGGACGGATTTTTCCAGGCCCGGTGAAAATGATCAAGATTGTACAGTTTCCCAGCTTTTACAGCCAGGCTGATTTTTTCTTCCAAGTTTACCGGCATCGGGTCTTCACTCCTCTTTCAACAAAACTGGCTCTTCCAGCAATCGCTTTATTTCATTGGAAAACTCAGCGGCCAGCACACCGTCGCCAACCCTATGGTCGAGCGAAAGTGTGATATTCATCAAATCCCTCACCACGATCCGGCCGTCCTCGTCAACCACCGGTTTTCTTTGCACGCTTGAAACAGCCAGTATAGCCGCCTCAGGCGGGTTGATCACCGCAGTGAAGTTGTCAACGCCATACATGCCCAGGTTGGATATGGTAAAACGTGCCGGATAAGTGGTGTCCTGCTTCCCCGATATTATTTTTTCAACAACGCGTTTTCTTTCTCTGCTTAAGTCCTCCAAAGAGAGCTTATCCGCATTTTCAATGACGGGCACAAGCAAACCTTTCGGTGTGTTAATTGCCAATCCGATATGAATATCATTCCAAATATAGATCGTTTCTTCATCAACATAGGATGCGTTGATTTCAGGATACTGCCCCAATGCCAGCACACAGGCCCTGATAATCAAATCCGTGACAGATAATTTTTTTTGTCCTTCTTTTCGGAATATTTCCGCACGGGTCATATCCACGGACCTGGTTAGAAAAATATGGGGTGTGCTTCTCCAGCTCATGCTGAGTCTGCGCGCGGTTGCCTTTCGGATAGGTTGGGGAGTACGTTTCTCGGCATTCTCGGGAATGGCAGCCCGCTCCTCTGCGATTTTTCGCGACTCAATAGCGCGCATCACATCTTCCGCAGTGATCTTTCCGTCCTCGCGGACGCTCTCCAATTCATCAATGGGAATCTGGTTATCCCGGGCGAGCTTCCTCGCCTTGGGCGAAATTTTAATTTTGCCACCCTCCAGTTTTTCACCAGAGGAAATCTTCGGTACTACTGCTTCCCGGTCAGTTTTCTTAACATCTTGCTTTTCATCAAGCTGAAGTCCCTCTCCTTCTTTACCCACATATCCTATTGTTGAAAGGATTTTCACTTCCTCACCATCACCAGCGAGAATTTTCAGCAAGATGCCATCCTGTGGGGAGATGACTTCAAAAACCGCCTTTTCTGTTTCCACTTCGCAGACCACTTCTCCCCGCTTCACTGATTCCCCTTCTTCTTTCAGCCACCGCACGATGGTCCCTGTGGTGATATCCTGCCCTCCCTGGGGCATTACCAATTTTATAGCCATTTTTAGCTATCCCTCCATTACTTCAATAGCACCATTCAAGATGTCTTCCACGCCCGGCACGCACAATTTTTCAAGGCGGATGTTGAATGGAATGGTGGTATTTTTGCCCGCAATTCTTTTTACCGGCGCTTCCAGTGAATAAAATGCTTTTTCCAATACACGCGAGACGATGTCGCCCCCGACGCCCCCACGGACGGGTGCTTCATGTACTACAACCAGGCGGCCGGTCTTTTCCACCGATTGAAGAATCGCGTCTTCATCCATAGGTACAAGCGTTCGCAGGTCAATCACCTCGGCTGAAATGCCCCTCTCCGCCAGTTTTTCCGCGGCTTTCAGGCACTCCAATGTCTTATAGGAATAGGTCACTATGGTGACATCTTTGCCTTTCCGCTTAATGTCCGCTTTACCCAGCGGAATGAGGTACTCTTCCT
>CAYPPV010000064.1:0-8051 GCA_964412705.1 uncultured Pelolinea sp.
TGTGTACCGGTCTTTCAGCATGGGCGGTACCCAGAGCGGGTCCCCCTTGTAAATTCTCCAGGGGAATGTGGCGAAAATTCGGGTATCCCTCCTGCTGGAGGTTTTACGGATTTGTATCGCTGCCATATCAGGCCTTCTTCCTTCTCTCATTTAATTCCTTCACCAAGCTGGAAAAACCTTCCCGGTCCAGCGGGTATTTCAGAGCAAAGATGATGCCGATGGTCAGCAGAATTGCCGGAATAGGCCCCATCAAAATCTTAATCCCCAATATAGCGCTATCCGGCTGCTGGGTAGCATTGGGAACATAATTGGTCAAATCCAGCATAACGGCTGTCAGCGGGATGGCAATGGATGAAGCAACCTTGTGCGAAAGCGTTACCAGGCTGTAGAACATGCCCTCGTGCCTTTCCCCTGTCCTGAATTCATCCCACTCAATCGCATCTGGCAGGATGGACCATGGCAGGACGTGTGCCGCAGCCACCCCGATGCCCGCCATTACGCATAGAAAGAGGATCAATCCTAGCGTGGAAGAAGGATTGACAGATATCAGCAGCATTTGCACCACTGCCCAGAAAGCGACACCGAAAGCGTATGCCAGCCGCTTGTTAAACCTCCGTGAGGCATATTCCCATAGCGGGAGCGCAAAGATGCCTGTAACGAAGATCATCGCCATGATGATTTCGCTCATGCTCTCCAGCTCAAGGACATACTTGATGTAAAAAAGGAGTACTGTTTCGATGATGGTCATGCTTATCCAAGTGAATAGATAAATAACCGCTCCGAAAACAAACGGCCTGTTCTTCACTGCTGCCTTCAGGGAAGGGATCAATTTTGGCCTTTCCTGTGCAATAAACGCTTCTTTCTCCTTGGTGTAAAAAAACACCAGCAAAAGCGGCAGTGCGCTGCCAACCCCAAAAACAACCGACATCAGCAGAACTCTCGATGCATTTTCAGGTGTGAAGGCGCCAACAATCATCAGCGGAACGGTAAATGCCAGCAGGCTTCCGAAAATGGAAAAGAACATGCGGTAAGATGTGAGCGCCGTGCGTTCATCATAGTCATCGGTAAGTTCGGGGGTGAGCGCAAAATAAGGCATGTATACAAAAGTCGCGGCCGCATCAAACAGGACATACGCAGCCGAATAATATACTACCAGGGCAATCTGGCTTTCAAAGGGGGGACGGTACCACATCAGCATAAATGCAGCAGCAAATGGCAGCGCCCCAAATAAGAGAAATGGCCGCCGCCTTCCCCAGCGTGACCTGGTCCGGTCTGATATGTGTCCGATAATAGGATCGTTAATATAATCCCAGGTTCTGCCTACCAAGATCGCGATACCGGCAACAGCGGGTTGAATCCCCACCACATCGGTCAGGAAAAACAGGAAATAAGCGCCAATAATGGTTGAGGTCAAGCTGAAACCGAGGTCTCCGGCTCCATAGATAATTTTCGTTGATCGGGATAATTTCTGGGCCATGGTCAGTCCCTCCGGATGAAATGGATTTCTTGATTTCACAAATTTTAACTTTAAAAGCTCCTGTTT
Organism: uncultured Pelolinea sp.; assembly: GCA_964412705.1. Lineage (GTDB taxonomy): Bacteria > Chloroflexota > Anaerolineae > Anaerolineales > Anaerolineaceae > Pelolinea. Next base: position 1,544 of record CAYPPV010000064.1, read on the forward strand.
TGAATCCACTTTTGAAGCCACCCCCCTGTTTTAATACAAGTGTTGAGGTAATGGATATACGCCCTCCGAACCATCACCTCACCTCTAGGTGCCCTGCCCCCTTCCCCTTTAAGGGGGCAGGTGTGTCTTAGAAAGTGGGTAGGCATGACATTTTTGGTCATTTGGCCTCCGCCGCCTAATTTTTATAAAGGAGAAGATTTATTAAATAAAACATGATCTTGCTGGTTTCGTTGCTGCTAGGACTTATGGCGGGATTTCTGCGTGCCCGCCTTGCCGGTCGCTCGTTACAGCCGGTGGACATAAAAAATATCTTGCTTGTTTTCATCGGGTATCTGCCGCAGTTTTTTGCCTTTTTCCTGCCTGCTACCAAGTTCAAAATACCGGATCATTGGATTCCGGCTGTTTTAATTGGTTCCCAGCTTCTTTTGCTGCTTTTTGTTATTTCCAATTTCAGATTGCCAGGTTTCTGGATGCTCGGCTTGGGTCTGCTGTCAAATTTCCTTGCCATCGTGATGAACGGAGGAATGATGCCCCTGCCCCTCGAAAACGCAGTCAAGCTGATCGAGCCGGGGTCAGGTATTATCCTGGAACCGGGCAATCGTGCCGGCTTCGGAAAAGATATTGTCCTTTTAAAAGAAGATATACAGCTATGGTTTCTGGGAGACATCTTTATGCTTCCGGACTGGTTGAATTACCCGCTCGCGTTCAGCATCGGTGATATATTTATCGGTATGGGGGCTTTCTGGCTGCTTTGGGAGCTTGGCGGCCCTCAAAATCTTAACCAGGAGGTATCACCATGATTCATCCCAACACCACCTATCCAAACGCGTCTCCAAATCATTTTCGCACGAAGCAGGAGATCAGCAGGATTCTCTCAGCGGCGGTTGTAAACAGCCATTTCCGCACCCAGCTTCTTATTAATCCGGTTCAGACTGTCATAGAGGGCTATAAAGGGGAAAAATTTGAACTGCGAGATGAGCATAGAAATCGGCTGGGGGCCATTCATGCCCGCACGCTGGCTGAATTCGCCGCCCGGTTAAACACAATTTAGACCATGGAAAGGAGTGCTTATAGATAAAAAATAACTAAGAACGAAAACCAAATCTTGTCTGAATCTAAAAACTTCAATACCGGTCGCTGTATTTAATGGCACCTGAAAATGAAGTGGTTAATAAAAAAGGAGTGAACAATGAAAAAAATTTCCAGTGGAATCACCTTGTTGGCCAGCAAGCTTCACAGCAAAAATGCCCGCCTGGTGCTCGTGGTGCTCACCATCGGGCTGTTTATTCTTGCTGCTGCCGCACCAAACGCAACCATCGCTGTTGGTAAATAAAAGAGAAAAAAGGAGAAATGACGATGAAAAAAATCAATCAGGAACTCAACATGCTTGCCGGTTATCTCAGTGGAAAGAATAGCCGCATCCTTCTGCTCGTATTAACGGTTGCGCTTTTCATACTTGGCGCCGCTGCCCCAAACGCAACCATTGCAATTGGAAAATAAAAAAATAAAAGGAGATAAAGCAATGAAAGAAACGATTCAGGAAATTACATTATGGGTTGGAAGTCTAAGCGGAAAGAGTAAAAGTGTGGTGGTGCTTATCCTCACAATCGCCCTCTTCATCCTGGGTGCCGCAGCTCCCAACGCCACCATCGCCATCGGTAAATAAGTCAATCAAATAAAGGAGAAACGATCATGCTTAGAAATTTCGACCAATCAAAAACAAAAAAGAACCGTACGGAAAATGCGGAATACAGCAGGATTTTATCCGCCGCCGTCATCAACAGTGGTTTCAGGAAAATGCTTCTCTCAGATCCTGTACAGGCCATCTCAGTCGGATACAGCGGCGAAAAATTCTCTCTGCGGACCGACCAGAAAACCAGATTGGCCGGCATCCGGGCAGATTCGCTCGCCGATTTTGCTGCCCAGCTGTCAAAACTTTAAAAGAAAACAATTATAGGAAAAATAAACAATGAAAAAGATAAATCGTGAAATCAGTCTGATCGCTGGTGAGATCAGCGAAAAAAAGAAGCATATGGCCGTGCTCATCATCACCATTGCGCTCTTCATCCTGGGTGCTGCGGCACCCAACGCAACCATCGCAATTGGAAAATAACGGATTTGAACCGGGAAAAGGAGAAACTCATGAAAAAGCTGAATAGAGAATTCACATTATTGGTTGGCAGACTGGACAGTCGCAAGCGACGCCTGTTCGTATTAGCGCTCACCATTGCGCTCTTCATCCTCGGAGCGGCCGCTCCCAATGCCACCATTGCCATCGGTAAATAAATCAGATCAGTCCTTACGTTCAAAAAACAAAAACTGATATGTGAGAGAACCTGTAGAAAAACTGGCAGGAAACTGACAACTTAATAAAAAACCAGCCTGTTAGCGGCGTGAATGCTTTACCCATTAAAGAAGAGAATTTCTGCTTCTGTAAACAGCAGAAATTTGATCCAAAGTATTCGCCTCCATACTGGCATGGAAGTAGCAGTCGGTTATACCGGAATAAAAAATAGCCCATCCTCGGATAGGAAAACGGTATCTTGAAAAGAGAAACGGACAGGATATTGACAATGGAAAATATGCAGAAAATCAACTCGATCAAGACGATTCTGGTAACAAACACAAGGGCGTATTCGGAAAGCAGTTCAATTGCTGCTGATCTCGCGGTGCTTGTTGCACAGAACAGCAAAAAGGTAGCATTGCTTGATGCGGACCTTCGGCATCCCTTTCTGCACAGGCAGTTTAATCTGCCAAATCGGGTGGGGCTTGCAGACATCCTCCAGGGGTTGCGTTCCCCTGAAGCTGTCATGCATAAGATTAAAAGCAGCAGTTTGAAGTTCCTCCCTGCAGGCATGATGCCTTCGTCTTCCGGGGACCTTTTGGCCTCCCCCAGAATGGCCCAGTTGTTAGAAGAACTGGACAGCCGCTACGATAAAGTCATCATCCACGGTCCGCCATTTTTCTATACCGAAACTACCTCTTTAGCCGCCCAGGTCGATGGTGTCGTTCTGCTCATCCATCCCGACCACACAAGAACGGAAGCATCAAAGGCGATTATTGAAAAATTCCAGAAGACGGGCGCAACAATCATCGGCATCGTTATGCGAGACCGTCCGAAACCACCTTCGCACCAGTCCGCTTTTATTGACCGCATTTTGAGTTACGACAGGCAGGTGCGCTATTCCTGATTCGTAGGACAAACCTATAATCTCGATACATCCATTATGAGAAACCAGAAAGAGAAGATGCCAATATAAACGCAGAAGCACTGCAGGCCAGAATTGAACAAATGAAAGCGATGGTTAAGCCATGCCGCCAGTCATTGGAACAGCCCGAAAAAACGCAGGAGGAAGTCCTCCGGCACCTGGTCGCAATTTCCAGCCAGACTGAATACGGAAATGATCACGGCAGCGGCAATGACCCTCACGGATTTGAGAATGCGGGTATCAGCCGGGAGGGCGGTGGTCAATTATGCTCTCGCCTATAAACTATTTGATATTTTCACAGGAGCGAACACTAACCTGAACTTTCCGCCCAAAGCAGCGTCCATAAAAATCATTGATTGCGAACTGGATTACAGATACAGTTCCGCTGTTATACGAAATACATATCTGAACAGACGCCGGTGCGTTCAAAAACCGCCCAGGATGAAATTGATGCCCTCGGCGGAGGAAAAACAATCCGGGAAACCCGCTTTGAACTCGCTTATAAGAAATGCAGGGGCGAGAATGTCACGCTTGCCGGCGGCGTCGCTCCCACCGCTTTACAGTTTGGCTGCTTCACGTTCCGGAAATACGGGCAGTATCCGAAGGACCTGTGAGATGTGACCATCCTGACATTAGGGACTCGGGATAAACACCCGCCTTTCCGCTTCGCTGCATGTGCTTTATGACGGGCTGGCAGCCATCTGTGGAATATCGTGCCACAGATGGCATGTTTGGGCAACAGCTGGATGAAAACCGCGCCTGATCTCCCAATTATGATCTCTTCTTTTTTAAAATTAAGACATGAAATTGAATTAAACCGCTTCATAAAATGAGATCCGGCGAGTTGGGAAGCTTGATTGTTTCAACCCCGGTTTTCTCAAGGTGCAAAACAGGCGATCTCATTCTCGCTTTCCAGCCGCCCTATTTCCGCTGTATCGGGCGCGGAGAGTAGCTTACGCCCCTGAAATACGTCTGGGATGAATTCATCACTCTCCATTCTGGACAATTGTAGAATTGAAAATCGGCTGCGGAATAGCGGCCGATTTCTTTTATGATCCGTTTCTTTAGTTACTGGTTTTTTCTTAATCCCGAGATCAGGATATTTATGCCCACCGCGATGAGGATCAGCGGCCAGATAAAATTCCAGCTAAAGAATCCTCCCAATCCGATTCCGACAAATACCGCTGCCAGGATGATCGACCCGCCTACATGTCTGTGGAATTCTGGCACCAGCAGGCGCACTACGATTTCCAGAAAAATGATTACACCAGCGCCCAGCGCAATCAGGTTCCAGACGCCAAAATTAGCCGGGTCATCCAGGGAACCGAACATCCAAGTGGAATTGACTGCCATGCCGATTTGCTCAAACCACCCCATGTTATCCGCCAGGAACACAAAACCCGCCCAGATCAGGATGAGCGACCACACAATGGAGCTCAGCATATCCCCGCCCTCAGATTTTTCTTCATGCTTCATCATCACATTTTCATTTTTTTCTTCATACTTTCTTTCCTCGGACATCGTTCCTCCAATTACAAATATTTCATTTTAGTATTGCTTTTAATCCATTTACGAAATTCCGCAAATTAAGTTTCGAAACCAAAAAGCCCGATCCCGTCATCGGGCTTTTTTCATTGGAATAACAATTATTCTCTTTTTCTCAATGTGCCGCTCAGCAGGATGGTCGCGCCAACCGCTATCAGGATGATGGGCCAAACCAGCTCCTATCCGAAAAAAATTCCCATTCCGATACCCGTTTTCAAATTCTCCGCAGACAAATGATGCCCAGGCTGCCGGAACGCGGGTATCCGCACTGCCGTAATGAACGCTCACCGGTGCCTATATCTCATTCATGTAGTAATTCGGTGAAATCATTTTTAATTCTTCAGTAGTTGCCAGGAATTTGTTCCCTCCGCGGCCGTCCCCATAAAAGTGGATCGGGGTATATTTCTGCATGGGATAGATGCATACAAAACGGCCGCGTGGTGTGTTTGCTCCTTTCGAGCCGGCCATGCAGCATCACGTGCACCGGAAACGGCTCTTTCCCTTCGGGCATAATGCTGAATCCGCACATCATCAGGCCCTTGCTTATATATTTAAAAAGGGACCGCTCAAACCCCTCGGGGTCATCTACCTCACAATGGGCTTCCAGGAAACCGCCGCCATAAGAGCGTTTCTTGAGCGATTCAACAAAGAATTCAATAGAAGGGTTTGCGGCCGGTTCGAGGGCTTCCGCTTAATCTGAAATAGTGCCCGGTGCCGGCGCCGATGCCCTAACCTGGATTGATATTGTGAGTTCCGGCAGATCTGCTGGTTCGATTGGATAGGAAAAATATGCGGCGATAATCATCAGGATGAATACCAGTATCTGTAATGCTTACAGTATCAGTTACCTCTAATTTTTGGCTGAAAGAATTTGAACCACCCTTTTTTAGGAATAAACCGCTCAACTTCTGGAATAAACAGCATTGCTCGCTGCCTATTATCTATTAATCTCAGTAATCAGATAGTATTTTTCCTGATATTCATAAAGATATTCATTCTTTTCCAAAATGTGCGGAATTTGTTCTATCTGCTCTATCACAAACCCTCTCGGCGTTTCCATTTCCTGGATATTTTCTGTTGTCGCATAATTAATCGTTGTATTGTCAATGCCCCTTACGCGCAGCGCATTGTATATTTCTGCCCGGTTGCCGCTGGGAGTCCCGGGGGGAACAAAAACCGTGACCTTTTCAAACTCCCCGCTCTTGATATCCACTTGCGGCGCCAATGTCCAAATTTTCGTTCCAATCCAGGGGAAAGTTTGCGATTCGGTAAGGGTATCATAATAAGCCGGCCATCCAGCGATGAAATAAACCGTCAATCCGGCGGTGAAAACTGCCCGGGCCAGCTTTCTTCTTCCGATCCATATAAGCAGGTTAACGGAAGCGTATATCAGCAGTACCAGAACGAAATACCAGAAGCCCAGCTGTTTAATCATGAACCCGTCAGCGGAGCCGTGTGCCTTGAGAAGATTTCCCTTGGTGGGAATCACGGAAGTTTGGATGATGGTCATGTGGGAAAGAACAGCAAGAATCATTGGCACCAGAAAAGTGAGAAACGCGAAACCTTTGATGCTTTTATATTTATTCTTCTTAAACCTGTCTATTTCGATGGAGGCGATCATGATAAAAACAGCGGAAAAAACGATCAGGTACCTGCCCATGATTGCTGCCGGCAAATCCCTGTTGTAATAAGCCCGCCACGAATGGCGCACAACCGCGGCAAAAAAACCGCCCATAATAACCAGTGTCTGGATG
>CAYPPV010000065.1:0-7910 GCA_964412705.1 uncultured Pelolinea sp.
TGGTTATCTAGTGTTGCAATAAAGATTTCCGGATCGGGTAGGTCAATTTCAACCAGCCCGCTGGTTATGACGATATCCTCCCTGTCTAATTTGGAGAGATCCACTCCCGCAATTACCACACCGTGTGCAATAAAAATCAGCCGGTCACCGAACAGCTCCCCAAGAATTTCCTGGCCCGTCTCTGCAGTGATCACTTTTTCAACCGTATACTGGATTGTCTCCAGCCTGGCCAGCGGTTTTATCTCATTCACAATCGTGATGGGGTCAGGCATGATGGTCGGGGTCGGATTCAGCACCTGTGCCACCTGTGTGCGGATATCGCTGTTAGCCCGGTGGATGGGATCCACAACACTACTGGTCAGCTCGCGGAAAGCAAAAACCATCCCAAATCCAGCCAGGACAAGCACCAGTATGATCAAACCAATGAGAATAATCCTGTTTTTCATTTCAAACACTTTTTTCTAAAAAATAAATATACCTTCTAAATATTAACTATTTATCTTCTGAAGCAAACACTCCAGGTTTTCATCTGACCGCCCTTTCACTGTATCTATAAAAACCTAATATTATTTATTTATGCCGGCCAATTCTGCAGTTCGTACAGATAATCTCTCGATTGACAACTTTTCCTTTCCAGGCAAATAGGTCTCCAACAGGTCCCCCAATGGAGCGGCCCACTTATCCGGTACGCCGTGCATGACACCCAGAATGTTCCCGACTAGACCGCCGTTGCAGTCCACGTCCAGCCCCGCCTTCGCAAGCAGGGAAAAAGTCCGGGTCATATCTCCACCTCCATACCAGAGTGCGGTGACATCCGCGGCCATATTTGGGTAGGAATGGATCCAGTTGTATTTTTGGAAATATTCTTCAAAAACAGGCAGTACCTGTTCCGCATTATCACTGTCGCCGATAGTTGTTAGGACAAAATCCAGGTGATGCCTGTATTCGCTTTTCAACGGGATAAATTGGGCGGCTATTTGAATTAATTCCCTCTCATCATCTATGAGAAAAGCGAGCGAGGTCAGAACTGCGGAAAAGATTTCCCCATACACCCCGTTTTCAGCATGCGAGACCACACCGTCAATTTGCGCCAGGCGGGCGGCTTCCAAAGGGCGGCCCGGGGAAAGCATCCCGCACACCATGCCGCGCATCTGCGCGCCGATCCAGTTTGAGTAAGGATTCCTGTGAAAACCCGAGTCCGGTGGGAAAATGCCCCTGCGCAGATTTTCCAGCGCCAGCCATTCAGCTGACCACGCAAATGGAATTTGCTTCAGCCATTCCAGTGCAATTTCCCTGGAAATGATTCTTCTTCCAAATTTCTCGAACACATCCAAAAAGATCAGCTCGTAAACAACGTCGTCATTCATTGTCTCCGGTTCGGTTATATAATCACTTACCTCCCCATAAATCTTTTCGATATTTTTACCTGTATAACCCTCAATCGCAGTGCCGAATGACGCGCCAGCCAGCTGGCCGAGCCAGCCCTGGTAAATCTTCTCTGCCAGGTATGGGATCTCAATTGGTCTATCTGGAATATCTGTTTTGCCGAATGATGCACGTACTTCATTCCAGGTTTTGGGATGGGAAAATTGATGGTACGGATGATCCTCAATCTTGGGTGCGTTAAATATTGCTTCCTGGAGCAGACCCGTCAATGCCCGCAGGTCCGTTATCATTTCTCTCTCTGAATACTGCAATCCAACCGGCAGCAGCTTTTCCGCCGCGCTCACATCAAACCCCTTGTTAGCCTGTGCCTGGACCATTTCCACATAGGCATGTTCAGGGGCTCCTGACCCGGGCACTTTCTCATTCCAGAAAATTTTTAATAGCATATCGTTCGATCGGATCAGCACTTCGGGATCAAACCAGCTGCTTTCGTGTTTTCTCCGGTCCATCGGCACCGCGGATACGCGGATTTCTTTTTCAATTTCCCACGCTTTTTTCATTTTATTCCCCTTTCATCGAAATTGTGTTTTTTCTTTTCCCTGAATAGAAGAACAGCGCGATGATAGTCGCAGCGTAAGGCAGCATCGCTGTAAACTGGGGCGGGATATCATACTGCTGCAGAAGAAGACCTAATCCATCGGTAAATCCAAATAAAAGCGATACCAATGCAATCCCCCACGGGTTTCCCTGGACAAATATAATGGCCGCCATAGAAATCCAGCCCCGGCCGGCTGACATGTATTCAGAGAACAGCCGTACGTAACCCAGAGAAAGAAATGCGCCTGATAACCCGCAAAGCAGGCCGCAGAGTAATAGAGATATCACCCTGATCCGCTGCGTTGACACGCCGCTGGCAGTCAGGCATGCGGCATTGAATCCTGCGGCCCGCAGCCGGAGGCCGTATTTTGACCGGAAGACGAGGTAGAAAATCAATGCTGTGATCAGTATAGAAAGATAAATCATTAGGTTCTGCCCACTGAGAATACTTCCAAAAAAAGGGATATCCCTCAATATGGGTATGGTGATTCGGGGTATTGCCTCGATGCCCGGATCGGAAAAGCTTCCTTTAACTGAAAAAATCTCTCTGAGAAAATAGGTGGAAGCGCCCGAGGCAAACAGGTTCAGCGCGATCCCTGTCAGGAATTCATCTGTTTTCAAATAGATAGCAAACAGGATAAAAATAAGCGAAATCAGGGATGATCCTGCAACAGCGCAAGCGATGCCAAGCTCCCAGCTGGAAAAAAAATAAGAGCCCAGCACTGCGCAGAAGGCGCCGATCAGCATCATTCCTTCCATGGCAATATTGAATACACCCGCGTAATACGTCAAAGCGCCTCCCAGACCTGCCAACAGGATAGGTGCTGCCGAAGAAATCATGCCGTTAATTAAACCAATCAGGATATTCATGCCTGCCGCTCTCTTGTCTGTCTGCGCACCCTGATTTTCTCCAGGGCAAGGTTGAAATATTCCCGGCTGGCGACCACCACAAGCAGGATGATAGCCTGCACCATCATGGTAAATTCCCTGGGGACATCTGTAATCAATTCCATACCAATGGCACCGGTCTGCAGCGCCCCAATAAAAAACCCATAAAATATGGTGGCAATTAAATTATTAGCCGCTACGACTGCAATCATCACGCCATCCCAGGCATAATTTCCTCCCAGTCCTTTCAAAAATCGGTGCGGGCCGGCCATTACAAGCAATCCGCCCGCAAGCCCTGCGAGCGCGCCGGAAAAAAGCATTACTCTGATAAAATTTTTATCTGGCTGCGAGCCGCCGATTCTCGCGAAAAGAAAATTCTGCCCCATCATCCGCCATTCATATCCAGTTTTTGTCCGGTGCAGGATGAACCAGGAGACCAAAAACAGAGCCGGGATAAAAAGCGAACTGGTATTGAACTCGCCAAACTCAATCATCTGAGCTACCTCAAGAATTCTGGGTGTCATCGGCGAGTATGCTTCCGGGTCCATAAACGGATACGTGATCGCCCAGGCCGTGAAGAAATCTGCAATTATATTCAGCATCAGCGTCACAATGAATTCACTCATGCCAAAAACGGTTCTGGAAAGCGCAGCCAGAAGCGACCAGAGTGCGCCCCCAAGCATGGCTAACATAACCAGAATGGGAAGAGTTATATAAGCGGGCAGATCAATATACAAACCTCCCAATGTAGCAAAAAGCGCACCCAGGAGCAACTGCCCCGGCTGCCCCAGGTTATCAACGCCGGACCCAAATGCGATGGATGCAGATAACCCCGTAAGAATCAACGGAACCGAATTTTTTAAGGTGGAAGCAAGCGCAAAAATATCAAAAACGGAATACTGAAACAACGCCGAATATGTTCTAAGAGGGTTGTATCCCTCAATCAAAAGAAGGATTCCGGCCAAAGCCAAAGCCAGAAAAATACCGAGTATACTGCTGACCAGCCTACGGTTCATTTTCCGCGCTCCCTTTCAGCATAAATTCTCCCACTTCAGAAATTGAGGTGCGTTCTGTTTCCAGCAGGGCGGCTGCTTTTCCGCGGTACATCACAAGAATGCGGTCTGTCAGCATAAACAATTCCTCCAGATCGGAAGAAATCAGCAGGACTGCACGGTCGTTCCTGCGGAGATCAAGGATGATCTCGTGAACATATTCAATTGAACCGACATCCAGTCCACGCGTGGGTTGGTCCAGTAAAATGAAATCCGTGCCCATTTTCAGCTCCCGGCCGAGGATGACCTTCTGCTGATTGCCCCCGGAAAGGGAGCCAAACGGACTGCTGATGTCTCCCATTACCACAGAAAAATCATCGCGGATGGTTCTGGTGAATTCTTTTGCTGCCTGAATATCCAGGATACCTGGATTCCAGCCGGTCAACAAGGGGTTGATGCGATGATGGGTCATGATAGCATTTTCTGTAATGCTTGCCTGAACACTCGCGCCCATAGTCCCACGATCCAGGGGAACAAATGCCACCCTTCTTCTCCTTTCAATGATGGGAAGATCATTGATTGGCACCCCCTTAATAAGCATTTTTCCGGACGTCGGTTCAACCAGGCCAATAATACAGGAAACAAGCTCATACTGCCCATTGCCTTCCACTCCAGCTACTCCAAGAATCTCTCCTTGCCGCACTGAAAAACTTACATTACTTAAAAGCTTTCGGCCACGTGCATCGCTATAATTCAGATTCTTGACTTCTAAGACGATTTCCCCTATCCGGTGAGTTTTCCTAGAAGCGGTAAAAAAGACCTCCCTGCCTACCATCATCCGCGCAAGCTCAGACTTGGATACATCTTTCCGATCCACCGTTGCGACTCTTTCCCCTTTTCTTAAGACTGTAATGCGGTCACTCAGCTCCATGACTTCATCCAGATGATGGGAGATAAAAATGATTGTATGACCGTCATCCCTCAGCGCTCGAAGCTCTTCGAACAGTTCAGGGATTTCCTGGGGTGTCAGGACAGAGGTAGGTTCATCGAGGATCAGGATTGAAACATCCCTGTACAGCAGTTTAAGAATTTCCACTTTCTGTTGTGCAGCGACAGAAATTTCGGATACCTGGGCATCCGCGTCCAGATTGAAATTAAATTCACTTATCTTTGTTTTAACTTTTTCCCTGGCTCCTGCTTCATCCAGCCTCCCAAACTGCCGAACAGGTTCAAGGCCCAATACAACATTCTCCCAAACCCGGTATTCCGGGATGAGGAGAATCTCCTGGTGAACCATGCCAATTCCATCTTTAATTGCTTCACCAGGGTCCTTATAATCTTTTTTTTGGCCGCGGATAAAGATTTCACCCGCATTTTGTTTCTCAGAGCCATAGAGAATTTTCATCAGTGTTGATTTGCCGGCGCCATTTTCCCCCACGATGGAATGAATTTCTCCTTCGCAAAAGGATACGCTCACATTATCAACCGCTACCACGTCCGGCGGAAAAATTTTGATGATGTTTCTGAGCTCGATGAGTTCTCTATCCGCGGCCATTCTTGTGTACTTTATTCCCCGGTATACCTCTCAATCGTCAATTCCCCGTCGATGATTTGCTGCCTGAGATCCATCACCTGGTCAATAATATCCTGGGGAAGAACCTGCACCTGGGCCTCAAACACTGCATCTACTCCGCCCTGCGCAATCCCGTATTCCAGGACCTGACCGGGCTCGTAAGTGCCTTCCCTGATTGTTGCGAAGACATCCTCAATGGATTTGCCAACATTCTTGACCGCGCTGACAATGACATGCCCTGGTTCAAGATCATTCTGGTTCGTATCCACACCAATGGCATAGAGGTCCCGTTCCGCTGCGGCCTGAAGAACGCCAAGCCCTGCTGCCGCGGCAATCTGGTAAACAATATCAGCTCCCATATCATACAGCTGTAGGGCTGCCTGCTTGCCCTTGGCGGAATCCACCCATTCACCCCCAAGATATTTCCGCTCAACGACCACTTCAGGATCAATTCGGTGGGCACCGTTTTCATATGCGAACATGAAGGCATCGATGACCGGATCCACATCGCCGCCTACGGCTCCGATAATTTTCTCTTCGTTGATATTGGGGATATCCATATCCGTCGTAGCCAGCGCTGCCACAGCACCCACCAGGAATGAGCTCTCTTCTTCAATGTAATCAACGGATGTGATTGTGTTTTCTGAATTTTGCACCACCGTATCCAGATTCACAAATATTTTCTCCGGATTCTCATCCGCATATTCCTGAAGCTGGTCCTCAAAACCGTAGGAAATAACGAAGATCACATCCGCAAAATCCACGGCTGCTTTTAAGGAGGGCTCGTATAAACCGGCATCGAAATTGCATTCGATGGTGCGCGTTTCAACCCCGTATTCTTCTGCTATATTGTCAATCCCTTCCTGGCCGGAATCAAAGAATGCCTCATCCCCCAATGATCCGTTTATCAAGTAAACAACCCGGTTCGCTTCGGCGCCTCCCGCCCCCGCGCCGCAGCCGGCAACACCTAATATGATACAGCCTGCAAACAAAATTGAAACCGCTTTTTTCATGATTTTTCTCCTTTCCAAACATTATTCTCGAACAAATTTTTTTCCTTCAAATTACCTCCTTATCATATGAGACCAAATAATAAAAAATATAGAGGGGTTTTTGGAACAGATATAGATATTATAAGCCAAGATATTTGCTCACAGGTCGTTCATAAAACATGATAACAGCCAAATAGGGCACAAAGAAATAATTGGTTAAGATAGAATGATATCGTTGAAATAATTATAGCTTGAATTGTTTGACACTAGAACAAATTTTTGCTAAATAGAAGCTGATGAGGATTTTATCAAAATGAAGCTCAATTATATGCACCCCCGCGACCAAATTGTTGAGACCATGAACCGTATTTACTATGGTGGTATGACCACGCTGTCAGGCGGCAACCTATCCATAAAGGACGATGGGAATGGAATCTGGATCACCCCGGCGGGAATTGATAAAGGCAGATTGAATTCAGAAGACATTATTCTGGTTGATCATCAGGGCCGCACAACGGGGACACATACCCCCTCGCTTGAGCTGCCTTTCCACCGGGCAATCTACTCGGCAAGACCCGATATCGGCGCCGTGGTGCATGCCCATCCTCCCGAACTGGTCGCATTCAGCATTGTCCGAAAGGTTCCCGATACCCGGGTGATCCCGCAGGCCAACAGCATCTGCGGGGCCGTTGGATATGCAAGCTATGCGCTTCCGGGAAGTGAGAAATTAGGGGAGAACATTGCCAGTGCCTTTGGCAAGGGATTTGATGTGGTCATACTTGAAAATCACGGGGTTGCGGCTGCTGGGAAGAATCTGCTGGAAGCTTTTCACCGCCTTGAAACCCTCAACTACTGCGCAAAAACCTGGATAAAAGCAAAAACGATAGGCAAGGTTAACAGCCTGACTGACCAACAGCTTGAACTTTTCACTTCACGTTCCCACCTGCTTCCTGAATTTGAACATAAGGAATTCACGAGTAAAGAATTAGAGCTTCGGAAAAAAGTCGTGGATATTGTACACCGGGCATGCGACCGGTCCCTGATGATATCCACTGAGGGAGTTGTATCAACCCGCTGTAAAGAGGGGTTTCTTATCACACCCACAGGTACTGATCGGCGCACCATTGAAGAAAGCGATGTTGTATTTATCAAAAACGGCAGGCGGGAAAGAGGTAAATTTCCGAGCCGGTCAGTTCTTCTTCATGACAATATTTATAAGAAACACGCGGAGGTAAACAGCGTAATCACAGCCCAATCCCCAAATATCGGGGCGTTTGCCATTTCTGATGCGACCTTCGATTCCAGGACAATTCCTGAAAGCTACTTAATGCTGCTTGATGTTCCCAAAATCCCCTTTGAGGTTTTTTACAGTAAGCCGGCAAAAGTTGCAGAGATCGTATCGATGAAAAAACCGGTAGCAATTGCAGAAAATGATTGTGTGCTGGTTTTGGGAGAATCACTACTGAAAGCTTTTGACCGCCT